>JAGOBX010000131.1 GCA_017999075.1 Candidatus Babelota bacterium
ATATAAAATTATTTGTAATATTATGAATTCAAAATTTTTAAAATTTTGGTTAATAAAAAGTGCAAGAAATGGTTAAGAATAAATAAAATCCGTCGTCTATCTTATGACTGCCGTTCGCGCTGCGCGCGACCTACGGACAGTCGCCTGCGGCGACCGTCGGCAGTCATTATCCGATATATGACAGTGTTTTAAGAAAAAATGCAATAAACTGTTGACATAACAACAATATCGTTGTATAGTGCTGGTTATGGATGAAAAGGAATTTTCGGTATGCTTTTATTCAAAAGCAAACAACCAAACACCAGTTGAAATATTTTTAGATTCGTTGAATACTAAAGAACAACAAAAAATAGTTGCTCATATTAAATTATTAGAAAAATACGGAAACAAGTTAGAAAGACCATATAGTGCATATTTACGTGATAAAATTTATGAACTTCGGATAAAGGTTTCACGAAATCAATATAGAATTTTTTATTTTTTCTATTTAGATAAGAAAATAATTTTAACAAATGCAATGATAAAAAAGACAGATGAAATTCCAATACAAGAAATCGAAAAAGCGGTATCTTATATGAATGATTTTATTACTCGATATAAACGAGGTGATATTAAATTATGAAAACATTAAAACAGTATATCACTGAAAAAGAAAAAAAAAGCCCAGGTTATAAAAAAGAAATAGAACGTGAATTTATAAAAGCAGAGATATTTTATTTATTGCGCAAAACACGAGAAAAACATCAAATATCGCAAATAGAATTAGCACAGAAATGTCGTTTATCTCAGCAAGCTATTTCGAAAATTGAAAATGCTAAAGATGATCATATTTCTCTGCACACATTAAATAAATATGTTAGTGCGTTGGGATATAGATTAAATTTTGCATTAGAACCTGCGTTATGAAAACACCGTCATATATCTCGGAGTCTGCGCTCGCCGCTGCGCGGCGGCCTTGCGGTCAGACTGCTGCGCAGTCCGACGCAGACTCCTGTCCGATAACCGATATTTTTATTAAAGGGAAAAATATGGTGCAAATTATTTATTTTTTTATTACATTATTTCTAATATTTAGTAATTCATCTAATGCTTCAATATTAGGAATGGAGTATAAGGAAATAATATTTAATCAAAACGATACAACTATTGACGCAATATGGGCAGATAATTTAAAAATTACTCAAAGTGGACTTGAAAGTCCAAAATTAGAATCATTAATGAGTATTGAGACATGGATTAAAATTAATAAAATGTCCGCAGGTTATGCTTGGCGCCCACCTGAAAATTCTAATATTAGACTATTTATTGATGGCATAGGTTCAGAGACATTTCCATTACAAGTTTATGTAAGATTTGGCTGTGATGGTAAACACTGGTCAACATGGTATAAAATGAATATAGATTTTAACTATAAATTTTTTAGGAAAAAAGCCAAGTGGATTTTTTCCTATGAACTTAGAATTCCCAAAGATAAACAAGAAAATGAATATTCAAAATTATTTAGTGAATGGGGACAAACAGATGTAGCCTGGTCATCTGATGAAAATGCTTTTTGTGAATATTTGATAAATAAAAAGCCAGATTTTTTTAGAGACAATTTTCCATTTATCGGGTATTTACAGTTTCTTTTTGAAAGTTCTTCTTTAAAAGAAAAAATAATAATAAAATCTATAAGTATTGAATCGGCTTACGGGGTTGGCGGTATGCATTCAAAACCTAAAGAAGGATATATACCTGATTATAATAGCAAATGGCACTTAAATATTGGCAAATAAAAACATCGGTTATCTTAGACCTGCCGTTCGCGCCGCAAGCGTCGCGACCCTACGGGACACCGCGCAAGCGCGGCGTCGGCAGGTCTTATCCGATAACTGCCATTTTTAAAAAGAGAAAAATATGATTATAGATTCACACACTCATTTATTTGATGTATTCACAGGACATAAAATTAAAAAAGGAATAGTTAATTATCCTTTAGGCATAACAATGCTGTTAGAATGGTTGGGATATAAAAAAGGAAATAATAATAAAACTCCGAATAAAATCATTCGATATTTAGCATTATATGATAATTTAAAACGTTCCCAATGCGGAACAATAGAAAATTTAGTTTTTTATATGTCTGAAAATAAAATTCAAAAATCATTAGTTTGGGCGATTGAACCATTTGTGAAAACAAAAGGACTAATTGAAATATATAAAGATAATAATAATTTATTGCCAATAGCCTCAATTAACTTATTTAATAATCCTGATATTGATATTGTTAATGAATTTAAAAAAAATATTTCGGATAAAGTATTTGGATTAAAGATACATCCAATAATTCAAAATATTCATCCGGCATCCGAAATATTTTTAAATGTTTTAGAAGAATATGCAATTTATAAAAAACCTGTTTTTTTACACACCGGGTCAAGCTCGGTTGTATTTAGAGAATATAATAATTATGAATATGGTTCAATATATAATTTTGAAAAAGCGGTTAAAACATTTCCGAATATTCAATTTATATTTGGACATATGGGTAATAATACGCCTTTGGAGGCAATTGATTTAGCAAAAAAATATTCTAATATAATTCTCGAAACAAGTTATCAAAACAATAAAATAATCAAAATTGCTATAGATAATATAGGTATTGAACGAATAATATTTGGCTCTGATTTTCCGTATTCAAGACAATATTATGCTTTGAAAGAAATTTTTAAATTAAAAATTTCTTACGATAATTTAGAAAAAATATTATTTAAAAATATAAAAAGAATTATTAACATTTAAAATGAAAAAAATTGTAATATTGACATTTGAAAGTTTGGGTTCTGGATATTTAATTTATCATATTATGAATAGTAAATATCAGAAATATATTGATCAAATAATTATTAGTAAAAAATCAAAGCCGTTAAATTATGTATTTGCATATTTACAAAAATTTCATTTTAAAATTTTCATTTTAAAAATATTCGAATTTTTTTCTTTTAAAATTTTCAATTTATTGTATTTAGTTACAAAAAAAAAAATAGGAATTCCAAGTATAAAACAAATGTGTAAAGAAAATAATATTTTTTTTTGTTATGAAAATAATATTAATTCTAAGTTTAATATAAATATATTTCAGACAAAAAAAGAAACAGTTTATTTGTCTATTTATTTTGATCAAATTATTAAGAAGGAATTATTGCAAAGTATGGGCGGAAATTGTTATAATATACACCCCGCATTGTTGCCTAATTATGGAGGACCAATTCCGACTTTTTGGATGTTATTTAATAAAGAAAGTGAATGTGGAATTACATTACATAAAATTGATACGAATATTGATGAAGGGATAATTTATTATCAACAGAAATTTAAAATAACTCCAAATGATAGTGTTCAATCTCTTTATTTAAAATCTACATGTAAAGCAACGAATATTTTGTATAAATTTTTAGACGATATACTTTCATCACAAAATGAAATTAAATCAATTGAAAACGAATATAAGAAATCATATTATACATTCCCATTGAAAGATATGAATATAAATCATATTAAATTATTATCATGGAAATATTTTTTTTCATGGGTAAAGAATTTTAAAAACGGCAGTTATCTTGACCTTTTACCTCGCACCGCAAGCGGTGCGGCGGCTTTGCCGTCATCGCTTCGCGACGAGTAAAAGGTCTATCCGATAGACGCAATGCAATCTCAACGAAAGCGGCTACGATTTTCTTTAAAACTCGCAACTAAAACTATTGACAAATAAAGCACTTACAATATTTTTTGAAAAATCCCTAAAGTTTTTTTGAGATTCAGACGATATATAAGACAGTTTGTGAAATTTATATTGAGGTGATTATAGAAATAATCATTTAATTAAAATCTAATTCGACTTAAAAATGTCGATACATAATTAAACCTTGAGTTGAAAACTGGCACTTTTCTAAAGTCCAAGGTAAAACACACGCTTCCGAATTTAAGTTCGGGGCGTAAGCTTTTACGCTTTGGACTTCGGTATGCCAGTACCTCAACTCAGGGCGTTGAGTTTACGCCCTTTGCACTTTCAGAAAACAACTCAAAAAAAATAGCGTAAATTCAACATTTAAAATAACTCAAGGATGAGGTGATTTTTAAATGGATTTGATGAGCGCTATAACTAATTCACTCGCAAACGGCGCATACAGAATGATGAACTTGCAACGAGACCAAATGTTGCAACATCAGAACAAAATATCTTCAGGAAAACGGATAAATTCAGCATCCGATGATGCTGCCGGACTTGCAATATCTAAAAAATTTGAAACACAAACAAGAGGGCTTCAACAAGCTAACAGAAATGTTCAAGACGGAATTTCTATGTTGCAAACATTAGAAGGCGGTCTTGGTGGAATACACGATATATTACAACGAATGAGAAGTCTTGCAGTTCAATCAGCAAATGATACATTAACAAATGAAGACAGAAACTTAATTCAATTAGAAATAAACGAATTGATTAAAGAAATCGACAGAAAACAAACAAGTTGTGAATTTAATACAATCAAGTTATTAAAAGGAGTTTTCAATAATCCTAAATTAGGCGAATGGAATCAAATAACACAATTGAATGGTTCTTCTATAGCAGGTTTTGATGTTAGCACTGACGGAAAACTAATTACTTTTTCTTCAAATAAGGATGACGGAATAACAAGCAAATTATATGTAATGAATTCTGACGGAAGTAATATTAAAAAATTAACCGATTTTCCGTCATATATGTCAAAATTTACTCCAGATAATGAAAACATAACATTTACAGGTATTCCACCAGGCGAAACTCTTCGTGAAGCTATGATGATTAGTGTTGACGGAAATAATTTAACAAACCTTTCAAATACTCCGCTTTCGGCAGAATCTTATTCTCAAGTATCTCCTGACGGAAATACTGTTATTTGGTCTCAAAGCGGAAATTTAATTAAATCTGATTTTCCTGACTTAAACCCATCTGCAACAGGTAATGTAATTGGCAATTGGTTTAATTATTTTCCGTCAGGTGATAAAATAATCTATCATCGCAACGTCGTCACAAGTTGGGAAATATTTATTGCTGATTTAGAAGGAAATGTTTTACAACAAGTTACTAATAATTCCCTTTCTGATTTAGTCTACGGAAATGGAATTTCACCAGATGAAAGTAAAATTGTTTTTTCAAGGCATTCGTCTAATAGTTCTACCGATGATACAGGCGAATTATATATGATGAATATTGACGGCAGTGAGTTAACTCGATTAACAGATAATAATTCATTTGAAGGATTGAGTCAATTATCCGAAGACGGAAAAAAACTTTACTTTGTTTCGAATAAAACAGGTGCTCAAGAAATTTATACTGCCGAAATGGAATATGACGGTTTATTCTTACATGCTGGCGCAAATATGAATCAAACTATTGAATTAAAACTTGACAATATGAGTTCATACGCACTAGGAATTCGTGGATTATCCGTTGAAACTCAAACTCAATCAGAAGCAGCATTAGGACTAATGGATAATGCTATAAATAAAGTTTCCGCATATAGAGCAAAAATTGGAGCTCTTCAAAATCGCCTTGAACATACTTTTAATTATAACGGAGCAGCCGAAGAAAATCAGACATCTGCCAAATCACGAATCGAAGATGCAGACATTGCTCGTGAAATGATTGAATACACAAAACGAGATATGCTCGATAAAATTTCAATGTCAATGCTTTCACAAGCAAACTTAAAGCAAAAAAATATTTTAAATTTATTTCAGTAGGAGAATTTTTAAATGGGTGATTATAATCAGTGGTATAATTTCACATATGAAGGAATATTTTCTTTAGCGTCATGGGATAATTTCAATGAAGATATTGAAAAAAAAATTATATGTCTTTTTTCATGGATGCCCTGTGCTATAATGAATATTACTCATTCAGGAAAAGGAAAAAATCGAATCACAAAAGCTCAAGTATATAACATTGAAAATTGTAAAGAAAAAATTTTATCTGTCAAATCAATCGCTGAATCATTTAAAAATATAAAATTGGTAGATATCGACATTAAAAATAAAAAAATAAAACAAAATATTCTTGATTTAAGTAAACCACTTGTCGAAATATTTGGAACAGTAGGAGCAAGTAAATTTTTACATTTTAGTTTTCCATTTTTTTTTATTATGTGGGATCGAAAAATAAGAAATCATTATAAATTAAAAGACAATGAAATAGGTTATTATAATTATTTATTGAATGCAAAAGAAGCATTAAATAATTCCGATATTTTAAATATAGCAAAAAATAAATTTCCTAATAACATTCTGCGTGGTTTAGATATATACAGAATGGAAACTATTCGAGATTAAAATTATTTTATCCACATATAATAATGCCGATTGCACTGCGTCTATCATAGTCCTATACCTCGTGCTTCGCACGGCTGCTGCGCAGTCATTTTGCCTTCGGCAAAACGAGTATAGGACATTACCGTTATCCGCAAAAAGCGCAGAGAGAAAATTCATTTGCTTAATTATTTATTTTGATATATTATGTAATCATTTATAAAATGAAATGTGGAGAACTAACTAATGTTTAAAGAAATTCTATTAACTTATGATAGTAATTTAACAAAAAATGAAATAATGTCAATAAATATTTTCAATAATTCATTTGATGAAAGTGATATTAAATTGGAATATAATTGTAATAAAATTATTGTTTTGTTACGTGAAGTTGACTTGGATAATTTGAAACGTGTATCTCAAGGTTTATTAAAATGTTCAGAAAAACCAATTTTTTCGGATATTATTACTCGTATTGAAGCTATTAAAAGTTATGGCATCAATGGGAAAAAAAGAAATTATATTGATTACAATAAAGAACGGAAAGTAAAAAATCGAACAGAAAAAGAAGAAAAGCGAGGACAATATTATTATACAAAAGGTAATGATTTTTCAAAAATAAATAATGACTTACCTAATGAATTTATTGATAAAATTATATCAGAAGATAGCGAAATTTTTTTGAAAAAATTGCCAGATAATTCTATTGATTTGGTTTTTACTTCTCCGCCGTATAATTTTGGATTGGAATATGAAAAAAATGCGGATGATCATTATTGGGATGATTATTTTAATAAATTATATAAAGTTTTTGAACAGTGTATTAGAGTATTAAAATATGGCGGCAGAATTATTGTAAATATTCAACCTCTTTTTTCAGATTATATTCCGAGTCATCACATAATAAGTAATTATTTCATCCAAAAAAAATTGATTTGGAAAGGAGAAATTTTATGGGAAAAAAATAATTATAATTGTAAATATACAGCTTGGGGAAGTTGGAAAAGTCCAAGTAATCCATATTTAAAATATACATGGGAATTTCTTGAAATATTCTCAAAAGGGAGTTTAAAAAAAGAGGGAAAATCTGGAAATATAGACATTATTGCAGATGAATTTAAACAATGGGTTGTTGCTAAATGGTCTATAGCTCCTGAAAGAGATATGAAAAAATTCAACCACCCTGCTATGTTCCCAGAAAAATTAGTTGAAAGAGTTATTAAACTTTTTAGTTATAAAAATGATGTTATTCTTGACCCTTTTAATGGAGTAGGAACAACAACATTAGTTGCTAAAAAAAATGAGAGAAAATTTATTGGTATTGATATTTCTAACGAGTATTGTTCTACCGCGTTAAAAAGATTAGAAAATTTAAAAATAGAACAGGGGTTGTTTGCAAATGAATTATGAAAAAATAAATGAATTAGTTAAAACTTATGAATCTGTTGTAAAAGTTGTCGATAAAAAAGCATCCGAAGAAGAACATCGAGCTTATGGTGGCGTTGTTCGAAGTGTCAAAGGTTGGTTGCAAGAACATTTAACAGAAGAAATAATAAAAATTGCTTGGGAAAATGTAGGTGGAAATAATTCAAGAATTGAAATTAATTCTCAAAAACAAATGATACCAATTAAAAAAGATTATATCATCAAAATTCAAGATGAAGAAATTAAAAATTTTATATTAGAAAATATTACAGATTATTTTTATGGATTGAGTGTGGATAAACAAATTTTTATTGATAATAATTTTGTTATTGGAATAGAATGTAAAGCATATACGGAAAATGCGATGATAAAAAGAATCCTTGTTGATTTCAGTTTATTGAAAACAATTTTTCCGCAATTACAGTGTTATCTATTTCAGTTAGAAAGTCAACTCGGTGGAGATTATTCAGAATTAAAGAAAATTACTTTTGGCAGCACGTCGACACATACTTTGATGTCATATTTTCCAGATGTTAGTTTAAATATTTTTACTTTTTTGAAAGGTGAAAGAAAGGTTGATAAACCAATTCATAAATATGAACATTTCAAACCTATCGAAAAAGATAAATTAATAGAAGCAGTTGAATTAATATCAGAAGATATAAAAAGATTTTTATAAACAGAGCGCTTTCAGCGGATAACTTGTGCTTTTACCTCACGCCTTCGGCGTGGCCGCTTCGCGGTCAGCGCTTCGCGCCGAGTAAAAGCACGGTTCGATAAATGCCATCTTTTTTAAAAACGAGGTGTATTATGTTAACAGAAAAACAGATTGAAGATGTATTTGAACAATATTATGA
>JAGOBX010000132.1 GCA_017999075.1 Candidatus Babelota bacterium
ATCATAACTCTGCTTACACTTTGAAGAACATCAACGCATGGGTAATGATTTTTATGGGCAAGTTCACGGGATAATACAATATGTCCGTCAAGAATTCCCCTAACAGAATCTGCTATAGGTTCGTTCATATCATCACCGTCAACAAGTATCGTGTATAATCCTGTAATAGTTCCGTTTTCTCCTGCTCCTGAGCGTTCCAGCATCATCGGCAGCAAAGAAAATACAGAAGGAGTATATCCCCGGGTTGCCGGAGGTTCGCCAATAGCCAAACCTATCTGACGTTGGGCATGAGCAAATCTTGTTACAGAATCCATCATAAGCATAACATTTAAACCTTTATCCCGGAAATATTCAGCTATAGTATGAGCTGCAAATGCACCGCGCAAACGCATTAAAGGAGGTTGATCTGATGTTGCAATAACAACTATGCTGCGTTTAAGGCCTTCTTCACCAAGTTCTTTTTCAATAAACTCCCTAACCTCCCTTCCACGTTCTCCTATCAATGCAATCACATTAACGTCTGCAGAAGCATATCTTGCTATCATTCCCATCATAGTACTTTTTCCGACTCCGCTTCCTGAAAAAACTCCCATTCTCTGTCCTTTACCAAATGTCATAATTCCGTCTATTGCCGATATTCCAAGAGATAATGGTTCTGTTATACGTTTTCTTGTTAAGGGATCAGGTGCAGACGAATAAATACTTCTGATTTCTTCAGGTATCACCGGATTTTTACCATCAGCCGGTTCGCCCATACCATTCAAGATTCTGCCGCGTAAACTATCTGATAACATTATTTGAAGAGGATGACCTGCGGCTACTACTTCATCACCCTGACTTATACCTGCCATATCTCCTATAGGCATAAGCAATACTTTATTATTTTTGAATCCAACAGCTTCTGCAAGTTTACACTCGTTACTGTCTTTCGGATATATGTAACACAATTCACCGATTTTACAAGACGGTCCTGACGATTCTATTACAATACCTACAACATTAGCTATTTTTCCGCTTTTCTTTATGGAAGGTTTTAAATTTATTATTTGTTTAAATTTATCAGACAAAGAGTTTGACATTTTAGGATTTTTATATAATATAATTACCGAGTATTTTTTTTGATTTATAAGTTCATTTGATAAAACATCAATAAATCGCTATAATTCTTCTATTGTTTGTTTCAAACTTTCAAACAGACTTTCACATTTAATTTTTAATGTAGAATCGAAATTTCCTTTATCTGTTTCCAGAATACAACTTATATCATCCATATTCTGTGAACCGACTACTTTCAATTTTTCAAGAGAAGTAACTTCACCAGCAACTACATTTTTCATATTTTTAATTTTTTCAACATTCGACTGGCTGACTTTTATAACTAATTCTTTAGCATCGCCTATTTCAGATAATAAATCTGTCAAATTTTTTATTAAAATATCTTCCTTATAAACTTCAATTTCTTTTGAAATAATATGATTAACAAAAGTCTTAACTATTTCAAAAATTTCATCTTTCAAATTAAGAATTTTTTCTTTTTTTTCTTTAGTAATTGTATCTATTATTGAATTCAAAAGCAATAATTTATCTTTAGTTTCATTTTTGAATTCAGTTATTGCTTGTTTATATCCTTCATCATAGCCACGTTGAAATCCGGTTTGTTTCTGGATTTCAATTTGCTGTTTAGAGGATTCTATAATCTCAATTTTCTGTTGTTCCCCTTCTTTAAGCAAATTAATTTTTTTTTGTTCGATTTCAATAAGAGCCTGTTGCTCCAATTTAACAAGCTCTTTCTTCTTCTCTTCTATAAGTTCATTTATTTCTGAAAGTTTTTGTTCGGCAAGCTTTGTTTCATCAACTTTAAGTTTATCGTCTTCAGATTCTTTTATAAAAATATTTTCTCCGTCAAAATTTGTGCCTATAATAAAATTGCGCGGGTTTACAGTTATATTAAGTGATTTATAAATCCCTGTGTCCTGAGTCATTATACTACTAATTCTTCTTCACCTCCGCGTGCGATTATAATGTCTCCGGATTCTTCAAGACGTCTTATAACATTAACTATACGCTGTTGAGCTTCTTCAACATCGCGCATACGCACAGGTCCCATAAATTCCATATCTTCTTCAAGCATTGCAGACGCGCGTTTTGACATATTGCCGAATATTTTCTGTTTAACAGTCTCGTCAACAGCTTTCAAAGCAACTGCAAGTTCTTTTGTATCAACTTCACGCAAAACCTGCTGAATTGACCTGTCATCAAGTAAAACAATATCTTCAAATACAAACATAAGTTTCTTTATTTCTTCAGCGAGTTCAGGTTCTTCTTCCTCAAGATTTTCAAGTATGCTCTTTTCAGTACCGCGGTCCACTTTATTCAATATATCAACTATAGCCTGCACTCCACCTGCAATCGTATATTCTTCGCTGACAAGAGATGATAATTTCTTTTCAAGAACCCTTTCAACCTGCCTTAATATTTCCGGAGAAGTTCTGTCCATTGTTGCAATTCTTTTAGCAACGTCAGCCTGTATCTCTACATTCAGCTGAGGAAGTATCGCTGCCGCAGTATCAGGATCAAGATAAGATAAAATCAAGGAAATAGTCTGAGGATGTTCACCTTGTATAAAATTCAAAACATGTGAAGGATCAGCTTTTCTTACAAAATCAAATGGTTTTACCTGGATACTCTGAGTCAACCTGTTTATTATATCCATAGAACGCTGTGTTCCCAAAGCTTTCTCTAAAACCTGACGGGCATAATCAAGCCCGCCTTGAGTTATAAAATCATTAGCCATCAGCATTTCATGAAATTCCTGAACAACTGAATCCTTGTCAGACGGCTCAACCTTTTCAAGTTTTGCTATCTCCAAAGTCAATTCTTCAATTTCTTTATCCGTTAAATGTTTGAATATATTTGACGATATGTCAGCGCCAAGCGTTACTAAAAAAATCGCTGCTTTTTGTTTTCCCGTCAACTTATCACCTTGCTGGTTTGACGCCATTTAACCGCCTCCTGTTATTTAACTACTAATTTTATCTGTTTTCAAACAACCAAGTACGCAATAGCGCAGCCACCATTTCAGGTTTCTTCTGAGCCATATCCTGCGCATGTTTCAATAATTCAAGTTTTTCGCGTTCTTCAGGAGTTAATTCCGAATCCGCTATCAGCCTTGAACCAAGCGCCTGATCCTGTGTGGCAAGTTCGCGTTTACGCAACAATTCTTCTTTACGAAGCTTCCATCTTTTATGCATTTCAAACAGAAATATGAAAATTATTACAAGACAAACTATACTTAACACTGTAATTTTAAACATTCTTTCTTTTTGAAGTTTTGATTTTATAAGTTTATCTTCATACTCAAATTCCGCTGTACGGTCGAATTGCAATTCTACTACTTTAACACTGTCGTTTCGGTCAGGATTATATCCTATTGCGCTTTTAACCCCTTCTTCAAGACTTTTTAATAATTCAGGAGTCAAGTGTTTATAAGTTCTTTTTATCTTCTCAGTCGGTTTAGATGGTTCAGTATATTCCCATATCCCGTCAACCATCAAAGATGCCGAAACTCTTTTAATTGTCGGATTTCTTACTATTGATTTTTCAAGTTTATTAGGTTCATAATTTATACGATTTTCTTTCTTTTCATATTTTATCGGTCCATTTTCAGCGCTTTTATATACAGGTATATTATCTGTTACTCCAGGTTTTCCGCCTTCTTTAAAGCCTATCCCTTCAAATTTTTCGTCAAGAGTTTCTTCGCTGCGTTTAATAGGATCAAATCCGGGATTTGAAAATTCCGTTGACTTAGCCTCTTCCTTATCAAAATTATATTCAATAGTAACTTCAGCTGTAATTCTTCTGTGACTTAATATTTTCCCAAGTGCATTTATTATTTTGTTTTTTAATTTTTTCTCTTCACGTTCTTTTATTTTATTCTGCATATCAACTTTGGTTTCACTTTCTATCTCTTTATCTTCAATTTCATCGTTTAAACTCTCGCCTGTAGCAGAATCAACAAGCATTATATTTTCAGATTTACAATTTGGTATATAATAAGATGCAAGGTTTATAATCCCTTTAATCTGTTTTTTTTCAAGTTTTTCATAAGGTTTAAGTTCTATTGTTATTGATGCTTTAGAAGATTCTTCCATAGAAGAAAACAGCGGTCTGTCCGGCAAAGATATCGCAACAACTGCAGATTTTATCGGACCTAAACCCTGAATCATACGGGTTAAAGCTCCTTCAGTCGCGATTTTAAAATGAATTTTCTTTTCGTATTCAGTAAGTCCGCGCGGCAAATCTTTAAATATTTCAAATCCTGTTATATTACTTTTAGGAAGTTTGTTCTCTGATCCTAATTTTAATAAAATATCATTTTTCCTTTCAGAAGAAACATATAAATATCCAAGATTAGCGTCATATTTATAATTTTCACGCCAATCATCAAGAGATTTTTTTACTTGACCCGCGTCTTCTATTGATAACTTATGGTCAAATAACGGCGTAAGCTTCTCACCTGATGTTATAATTGCAGTTATTATAATTGCAGTTAATGCAAGGGCAACAATTGAAATAATTGTAATTTTCTGTTTCTTAGACAAATTATTCCAAACATTTAGCCCCTGTTCTTTAAATTTATTAAAAAAATCTTTCATCAAAAAGTTCCTCCAGCATAAAATATGCGGTTGACATTTTATTATAACAAAAAAATTTTATTTTGTAAATCTTTTTTTTTACAATTTTTTAAAAAATTTTTCCCGGGTTCATTATATTATCAGGATCAATATCATATTTTATTTTTTTCATTATATTTATTTCTTTTTCAGTCAGTTTCCAATTTAAATATTTTTTTTTCGCAAATCCTATACCGTGCTCTCCGCTTATAGAACCTCCGAGTTTTATAGATAATTTCAAAATTTTTTCTATAGCCTCTATCTTTTTAACATCCCATATTTGTTTTTCCATATCATCTTTTACAACATTCACATGAACATTTCCGTCTCCTGCATGACCGTAAGCGGCAACTTTAATTCCGGTATCATTTCCTATAATTTTAATACCATTCAGCAAATCAGGGATTCGATTTCTTGGCACAACCACATCTTCCCCTATTTTTTCTTTACCTATATGCTTAAGCGCATCTCTAAGAGTCCTTCTCATTTCCCATATTTTATTTTTTGTTTTTTCATCAGAAGCCACAAAAACATCAAGAGCGCCGTTATTTAAAAAAATTTCTCCTGCAGATTCAATTTTTTTATTAATTTCATTTTCATCAAACCCGTCTATTTGAATCAAAAGCTGCGCTTCAGCTTCATCCGAATACTGGAATTTTTTATTTAAAAACTTTTCAGAATACTTTATAGAATCAGAATCTATAAATTCACAAACAGCCAATCCAAAATTTTTATTTATAACTTCAGGAATTATTTTCGCCGCATCTTCAAATTTAGCGAAAGGAACAAGCATATCAATTACTACCGGAGGTTTAGGAATTAATTTAACAATCATTTCCGATATAATTCCAAGCGTTCCTTCGGAGCCTATTATCATATGATTAAGATTGTATCCTGTAGACACTTTCTCGTATTTCCCGGAATAGTTTGAAATCGTACAATCAGGAAATACGGTTTTTAAATTCAAAATATAATTTCTTGTTATACCATATTTCAAAGCTCTGGGGCCGCCTGCAGATACTGCTGCGTTTCCGCCCAGCGAACAAGTATCTATGCTGTTAGGATCAGGAGGATAAAATAAATTTTCATTTTCAACCAAAGTGTCAAAATCGCGCAATATTATTCCCGGCTGAACCACAGCGCAAAAATTTTCTTTATCAATGTCAATTATTTGATTCAATCCCGCAGTCGATATTACTGCTCCTCCGAATACAGGAATCGAACCTCCGGTAACACTCGTGCCCCCGCCTCTTACAGTTATAGGTATTTTTTCATAAGCCAGATATTTTACAATTTCAACAATAATATCAGTACTGCGTGGAATCACTGCGATTTCTGGCATCACAGGAAGCACTTCACTTTCATCCTTTGAATATGCGGATAATGATACAATATCTTTTCTTACAACATTTTCTTTGCCGCACAAACTTATTAAAAAATCTTCAGTTTTATCTGTAACTTTATTATACATATTTTCCAATTCAATAAAATAAACAGTTTATTTATATCAGTTTTCCGAATACTATATTTTTTTTATGAAATTGTCAATACATTGATTTTTATTGCAAAACTATAGAACTATAATATACAGAATAATTATTTCAAATGGCGGATGATATCTATGAATCTACGCAGTTTCATTTCATCTTTTTTGCCTGGAAACTTTTCTATGCCGCTTGACACATCTGCTCCGAAAGCCTTGTTCCCTTCCAGTAATGTTTCAGCATTTTCACAGTTCAAACCTCCAGCTAAAAAATAAGGTTTCTTTATGTCATAATCCTTCAAACTTAAAATCTCCAGTATCTCACCATTTAATTTTGTTTTATCAAACAATAGATAATCTGCATCCATGCAACATTCTAATTTTTCGATTTCAGTTACACGTTTTATAACAGGTTTATTTAACTTTTCTTTGTATTCTTTAACATTTTCTCCGCCGTGAAGCTGTATCAAATCAAATCCGCATCTAATATCAACATCTTCAATATATTCTATCGGCTGATTCATAAACACTCCGACAGTCAAAATCATATCTTTTTTTATTGTCCGGATAATTTCAGCACAGGTTTTAATTTCAATTTTTCTAGGACTTTCAGCAAAAATAAATCCCAAAAAATCAGCTCCATACTTTATGGATAATACAGCATCTTCAAAATTTGTAATTCCGCAAATTTTAATTTTCAAATTCAGCCTCGTATAAAATTACTTTCATCCCAGGTTTAATCTCAAAGTCATTGTTATCTATAAGAATCTTTAAATGAAAAAGATATTCCGAAGATTCAAATTCAGGATATGCAGATATGATTTCACCGCCGATATTTTTATTCAATGCATCAACATAAACGCGTACGTTCTTTTTTTCCATACTTTTTTCAGCAGTTTCCTTTGAAACTAAAAACTCGGCATAAACATTAGATATATCAATTATAACCGCTAATTTTCCTGATTCTGAAATATAATCATTTTCTCTGACAACAACATCTTTAGCATACCCTGAAACCGGTGAATAAATTTTTATATACTTCAATTTTTCTTTCATCCTATCAATATCAAAATTTTTTTTAGATATATTATGTTCCGCTATATCCAAATCTATCTGCCTCGGAATTTCATTAGCTATTTTAATGTCTAATTCTGATTTATCAAAATTAAGTTTTGAAATTTCAAGTTGATTTTTTTTCTTTAAAAATTCTTTTTCTGACATTCCATTATTTTCAAAAATCAGTTTTTCCGCAGCAAACCCTGCAAGAGCATCTTCATAGTTGCGTTTACTTATATTCACGGCAATCTTTAATTTTTCAAGTTCAGATTCTGATTTTCCTGATTTCAATTTTTCCAAATCAAGATAAAGTTTTTTTAAATCATACTCTGACGATTTAATATCTTCAAGCAATTTTTTATCATCTATTTCACATATCATTGAATTTATTGAAACAAACTGCCCTTCTTTTAAATTAATCTGTTTTATAAAACCGCTAACCTTACTTGTAACAGCAATTTCATTATATGGAAAAATAAACCCTTCGTAAATATTCTTGGCATCACCAGCTTTACATTCTTCATTTTTTTCCACTTTTTTATCAGGTTCAATATTAATAATTGAATTTTCCAAGTCATTGATGAACTGATTTATTTTTTTATCATCTTCTGCTGTTTTAATATCAATATATATATTTTCTATTGTTGATGAATTGGTGTCTTCACTCATTATAATATTCTTTTCTTTAGATTTTATATCTTTTAAATTTTCATTTTCCCAAGTTTCTGTCTTTAGTATGGAAGTTTCATTATTCCGAATTTCATTTACAGATTCTATTTGAAGTTTAGCATTTTTAATTTTATCAAGCAAAGCTTTGATATAAGTATCGTCTGAAATATCAGAATAATCATTATCTGAAGCAGAAACTATTGTTGAACAAAAAAATATTGAAGTCAAAAAAATAATAATAATCTGATAAAATAAAATGCTGTTTTTTAGTTTTAATTTCATAATAAAATTCATTCTCCAAAAATAATTATCTATTCATATTTCCCATTATTAAAATATATTATTGAACAATTTTAACCAGCATCCCGGGTTTAAATTGATATTCTTTATTTTCTTTTATTAAAACCCTTACCCTTAATGTTCCTGTTGCAGAATCCACATCAGGAAAAACCGAATACAGCTCACCCTTAACTTTTTTCTTTATTATAGGCGCATAAATTTCAAATGTTTTACTTTTATAATATTCTTCAATTTTGTCAACTGAAACATTCAGTTCAGCGTATATTTTTGAAATATCGGTAATAACGGCGATCTTACCATTTTCGTTAACAAAATCCCCTTCTTTCACCATAACTTCTTTAACAAAACCTGAAATTTCCGATTTAATAAAAACTCCTTCCATTTTTTTTTTCAATTT
>JAGOBX010000133.1 GCA_017999075.1 Candidatus Babelota bacterium
GCTATAAGTAATACGTCAGGAGGTATAGGAAAAAAAGAAGATTCCGCAAAAGACATTAAAATCAAAACCAAATTTCCATATTGAGTGTTGGCCCAGTGTAATGTCCAATTATAAATATATTTTACAGGTTTATTTATAAAATTCATAATTTTTTTCATAGCTGTCAGTATTTTATAACATAACTTTAAATTAGCAATGTTTTTTTACTGATTTGACAAAATAAAAACTATAAGTATAATTACAAAATAAATAATTTAACATTTTGGATATTTATTGAAGTTTCAAAAATTCGATAAATTTTATAAATAAAATTATAATATAAAAATCAAGGAAATGTTATGAAAGAAAAATTAAAATATTACAAATTTAACTTTATGCATAAATTTGTTAAAGATGTTTTTATAAATACAGGGGTTCCTAAAAAGGATGCAAAAATAATTGCAGATGTAATAATAGAAGCTGATAAACGCGGAATAGATTCTCACGGAGTGGCGCGCCTTAAAACAATCTATTATGACAGAATAAAGGAAGGCATTCAGTTTCCAGTAACAAATTTTGAAATTATAAAAGACAAAATGGCAATTGCTGTTGTTGACGGACATAATGGAATGGGCCAGGTAATCGCCAAAAAATCAATGGATATTGCTATAAAAAAAGCAAAAAAATATGGAATCGGAATGGTTGCATCCCGAAACTCCACACATTACGGAATAGCCGGATATTATGTGTTACAGGCAATAAAATCCGGTATGATCGGAATAACAGGGACTAATGCAAGACCTTCTGTGGCTCCTACGTTCGGAATTGAAAATATGCTCGGCACCAATCCCCTTACTTTTGGAATGCCGTCTGATGAAGAATTCCCTTTTGTATTAGACTGTGCAACCTCTTTAACTCAACGAGGTAAAATAGAAGTTTATGCAAGGTTAAACAAAAAATTGCCTGAAGGATGGGTCATTGGCGATGACGGCAAATCAAAAACAGATAGCATTAAAATTCTAAATGATTTGGTGAAAGGAACTGCAGCGCTTACTCCGCTCGGAGGCATAGGCGAAGAAACAGCAGGATACAAAGGATACGGATATGCTACAGTGGTAGAAATTTTATCTGCTGCATTACAATCAGGAAACTTTTTAAAAATGCTTAATGGTATTGAAAACGGAATTAAAGTTCCTTACAGATTAGGGCATTTTTTTATTGCTGTAAATATTGATTTTTTCATTAAGCTTGAAGAATTCAAAAAAATCACAGGTTCTATTCTTCGCAGCTTAAGATCATCAAAAAAAATGAAAGGACAGAATAGAATTTATACTGCCGGTGAAAAAGAACATTTAATCTGGCTCGACAGAAAAAAAAAAGGAATTCCTTTACCTGAAAAATCTATTGAAGAATTAAAAACAATATGTAAAGAATTAAATTTAACCGGATATAAATTTTAAAATTTCATATTCGGTTTTTTTTATTTTTAACCATTTTAACTTTAAAAAAATCTTCCCGTTCTTTTTCTTCAAGTGTAGATTCAAGAAATTTGATTTGTTCTTCATATTTCGGAATCAATATATAATCAAGAGCGTTAGCCCTTTTCTGCGTTTTTTTAATTTCAAAAACTAACTTTTTTACCGATGTTTCAATTTCAATTATTTTCAACGATATGCTTACAGCTGTCTTAACTTTTTTTATTAATTCATCAACCTCTGAAGTAGAATCTAAAAGGCTGATGTTCTGAGAGATATTTTTATTATCATCATTTATTACGGGAATAGAAACACCTATAATATTTTTGTTTTTCAAAAAAACATCTTTGTCTTCAACGCAGATATTTGACAGCAAACTGACTTTAGAAGAACCGTTTGTCAACCGCGCAAATGCCGCAGCTTTAAAAACATCATTATATGCCTTAAAAAATTCTTTTTGCATAATTTTTATTTTAGGAGCAAGAGCTGTAAGTTTATGCGTTAAAGCAATTCTTTTTTTATCAAGCAGGTTATAACCCTGTCTGGCAATTTTAATTGATTTTTTCAAATTCAATAAATTGCTTTTTGTAGGAGCAACATATTCAAACATAAAAAACTCCTGAAATCATCATCATAAAAAAAGAGTTATAATTTATTATTCCCATAATTTTTATAATTTAGGTTTATAATATTTTTTTAGAATACTATCAGGAATTCTTTCAAAAAGTGAAACTGGAAGTTTAGAAAATAATTCCCAAACAATATTCAACGATTCTTCTATTGTTCTGTTTTCAGAATAAGACTGGTTAATGAACACTTGTTCAAAACTGCGTGAAAAATCAAGAATAATTTTATCAGTTTCATTCAAACTTTCTTCACCTATTACAGCTACAAGCGACGCAATTTCCTGAGACTGAGAATACAAAGCATTTAATTGACTTGCAACTTTATCATGATCATCTCTGGTTTTCCCTTCACCTATTCCGTCTTTCATCAGGCGGGAAAGAGAAGATAAAATATTTACAGGCGGATAAATATTTTTTTTAAAAAGAGATTTACTTAATACTATCTGCCCTTCAGTAATGTATCCAGTCATATCAGGTATAGGATGAGTAATATCATCATTCGGCATAGTAAGAATCGGAATTTGCGTTATTGAACCTGATTTGCCATGAAGCCTTCCTGCGCGTTCGTAAATCGTAGACAAATCGCTGTACAAATATCCCGGAAATCCTTTGCGCGACGGAACTTCGCCTCTGCTTGATGAAAGTTCACGGAGAGCTTCACAATAATTAGTCATATCAGTCAAAATTACTAAAACATGATAATCTTCTTCAAAAGCTAAAAATTCAGCTGTAGTCAAAGCTGACCTGGGTATCATAATCCTTTCAATTATAGGATCATTGGCAAGATTAAGAAACATAACTACTTTATTAAAAGCGCCGCTTTCTTCAAAACTATTCCTGAAATAATATGCCGTATCATTTTTAATTCCCATTGCCCCGAAAACTACTGCAAATTTATCATTTGCCTTATCAGTAATATTAGCTTGCCGCGCAATCTGAGCTGCAAGCATATTATGCGGTAATCCTTCAGTTGAAAAAATCGGAAGTTTCTGGCCTCTTATAAGAGTTGCTAAAATATCAATTGCTGAAACCCCTGTTTGTATGCAGTCTTTAGGATAACTTCTGGATACAGGATTTATAGGTTCGCCATTAACATTTTTTTTTACGGACGACAATATTTCAGGACCATCATCAAGCGGTTTACCTAGAGCATTAAACGTCCGGCCAAGCATTTCAGCTGAAACCGGAAGCTCAAATGGCTTACCGAAGAATTTTATTTTGGTCTCCGCAAGATTTAAATCTTTAGTGCCTTCAAAAACCTGAACAACCGCAAAACTATCAGTTACTTCTATAACTTTCCCAGTCCGGCGAGAATCATCGTGTAATTGAATTTGAACTAATTCATCATATCCTACTCCGCTTATATTTTCAATAACAATAAGGTTTCCCGAAGATTTTGTAATTCCTTTATATTCTTTCAATAACATATTTTTCACCATTTCATATTAGAAATTTCATCATCAAATTTTTTCCAAACTTCATCAATCAAATAAAGTTCATTATTCTTGACTGTACTTTTAAGTTTGAACAAAACATCATTTATTTTTAATTTTTTCAATAAATCAAACGAAACGCCTTTTATATTTAATTCTTTTAAGACATCATAATAATGATGATATAATTTCAACATTTTATATTGTTTTTCCATAGAACAATAAGTGTCAACTTCATCATAAGCCCCCTGCTGAAGAAAACCAGTTTTTATCAAACGCGCAAAAAAAATAATTAATTTCTGATTGTCTGCAAGCACATCATCTCCAACAAGTTTTACAATTTGAGACAATTCATTTTCAATTTGCATTATTTCCATTGTTTTATTAACTATCTGCATCCAATCAGGCGAAACGTTTTTTTCCCAGTATTCACTCATTTCATTATAATATTCCGAATAGCTCTCCAGCCAGTTAATAGCAGGGTAATGCCTGGCATTTGCCAGATTGCGATCAAGCCCCCAGAAACATCTGATAAAACGTTTTGTATTCTGAGTTACAGGTTCGCTGAAATCACCGCCAGGAGGTGAAACTGCGCCTATAACACTTATAGAACCATTTGTTTTATTAAAATTCTGAACATATCCTGCCCGTTCATAAAATTCTGCAACTCTGCTTCCAAGATACGCAGGATATCCTTCTTCGGCTGGTATTTCTTCAAGTCTTCCGGAAATTTCACGCAAAGCTTCCGCCCATCTCGAAGTAGAATCAGCCATAATTGCAACATTATATCCCATATCTCTGAAATATTCGCCAAGTGTTATTCCTGTATATATGCTGGCTTCACGCGCGGCAACAGGCATATTTGAGGTGTTTGCTATAAGTATTGTTCTTTCCATAAGAAGTTGACCTGAACGCGGATCAATTATTTTAGGAAAATCTTCAAGCACTTCAGTCATTTCATTTCCTCTTTCTCCACAGCCAACATAAACAATAAGATCAGCAGCGCTCCATTTTGCAAGTTGATGCTGAGTCATTGTTTTACCTGTCCCGAATCCGCCTGGTATAGCAGCAGTGCCTCCTTTGGCTAACGGAAAAAACGTATCTATAACACGCTGGCCAGTAATTAAAGGTTCTGCAGGAAGCAACCTTTGTTGAACCGGCCTTGAAATGCGAATAGGCCAATTCTGAAACATTTTAATTTCCTTTATGCCATTCGAAGTTTTAACTCGAAAAATAACAGTCTCTATATTGTAAACCCCATTAGGAATGTTTTCTATAATCTCGCCACTTATACCTATCGGTACAAGAATTTTATGAACAATCATAGATGTTTCCTGTATTTCTGCAACAATATCCCCTGATTTAACAATATCTCCTTTGATTTTAAGAATTCTTACCTCCCATTTTTTTTTACGGTCCAAAGTAGTAGACGAAACTCCTCTTGTAAGAAATTGTCCGGAAATCTGTTCAAGTTTTTTTAAAGGTCGTAAAATTCCATCATACATATTTCCAACAAGCCCCGGGCCTAATTCAGCATAAAGCGGAAAATTAGTGCGGTAATAAGGTTCTCCTGGTTTCAATCCGCAAGTATCTTCATAAACCTGAATGGTAGCAATATTATTATTCAATTCAATAACTTCTCCTGTAAGTTTAAGATTACCTGCTTGAATCAATTCAAACATTTTTACGTTTACCGCATTATCCAGTTTAACAACAGGTCCGTTTACATATATAATTTTTCCATTAGGCGTCTGCATAACAATCACTTCCAGTTATTCATATAATTCTTTCAATATAATAAATTTCAATTCTGTTTTTGAGGAATTCAGTCTTTCTTCAACTGTATTAGACAAAAAATAATTTTTATTCTCAGGTTTAACCATAACTCCTGCATTAGTCGTAATATAATCATAAGATTTAATCAAATTCACTATTTTGTTATGTTCGGTAAAAAAATAATTATTAATCTTTTCCAAAAATTCAGGGGTTAAAATACATTCATCCCTTTTATCAAATATCAATATTATATCCGGTTCATCAATTTCCATTACCGCTTCAATGATCATAGCTCTTAAAATTGCAGGATATTTTTTGTTTTCTCTAATGGTTTTCAAATCCGCATTAACCTCTTCAAAAAGATTTTCCACAAGTTCCGAAATTTTTTTCATTTTATTTTTTTTTTGTTCAAGAGTCGCCTGAAGAATGTTTCTATTCCCCGAATTTTCAGAGTCTTTTTTAATTTGATTAAGTTTTTTCGATATATTATCTTCTATCTTTTCAATTTCTTTTTTTTCATAATCTGCCGCCCAATCCAAAGCAGATTTTATAATTTCATCACGTTTGGCTTCTGCTTCTTTCATAATATTTTTACTAATATTATTTATTTTATCATTAAATGAAACAGCCATAATTACTACACCTTCATTCCTGTAGATTGAAAAATATAATCAATAATATAATTTTCATTAAACTTGCTATTGTTTTTTTCAGGAATAACATGCACTAATGGAAGCGCTCCTGATTTCGAATGTGTTTCAATTTTATTCCTGATAATATCAGCTATATCTGCAGAAACTATAATTAAACATAAATCAGGCGTATCCAATAGTTTTTGAAATAATAAATCAAGTGAATTTTCAGTCATAGTGTCAGGACAAACTGATTTAATTCCTGCAAAACCAAGTATATCTCCGCACTCCTGGCTTACAAACCCTATTATCTTCATAATTTTGCCAATATCATAAAAGAAACTAATAATCCATAAATAGCAATTCCTTCAGCTAATCCCATATAAATCAATGTTTTCCCCAATAATCCGGGTTTTTCAGAAATTGCGCCAATGCCCGCAGCGCCAACTATGCCCGTTCCTATTCCTGCACCAATTGTCGCAAATGCCGTAGACAACCCTGCAGCAATGAATCCAAGACCGTTCTGTATGCCTTGTCCCAATGAAATTTCTCCTAATGTTTTGGCAGGTTCAGAAACAGTTTCCGCCACAGCATTGCTTCCTGATAAAATCCATATAATTCCCGTAATAAATGAAAATAATAAAACATTAATATTTATACCAACCGCAAGTTTCCCGAAAAACATATGTTTTTTTTTCATCAAAACATCTAAAACAATTTTTTCATTTTCTAAATAGTTTAAATAAAAACCGTAACATATTGAACCGATTACAACCAAACTCAAAAATAATAATACAATAAACATAACAACCTCCTAAAAATTATATTTAATTATTGCATAGTTTTATATTATATACTATATGCTTATGCAGTAATTTTATTGTCAACTTCAAGTTTGTCCGGATTAAAAGACACTCCATCTCCTTTATAAAACTTACTGAAAAATTCATAATATTCCAATCTCAATATTTGAATTGTAACAATCACCGATTCAACAACTATAATTAAAACATTTCCTAATATATAAATTAAAATATCGAGATCTCTGTCATATCTTCCGACATTTATTATGTCTGCAATAATTTTCACAACAGCAAATAGTCCTACATGATTTAAAGCAAATGCTGCAATACGAACAAATGATATTGAATTGCTCAAAAAACTTAATACCACATCAAATAATTCAATAACAGATAAAACTATATAGTTGGCTTTGTCTTCTTTAATAAAAAATTTATTATGGGAAATATAATGAGAAAGCGGTTCTTTCAGCATCATTATCATAAGCGGTATAACCCAAATCAGAAGTATTGTTATACAAGTGATAAAATTTATTCCAAAATCTATAATTTTCAGAACCAAAAACAGACCTGCCGCAAGCGTTCCCCAATAAAAAACAATTCCGGCAACACCGTTTTTCCCAAAATATTTATTTTCATGATCTTTATTTTTATCGCAATTAATTATATTTAATATAATCCCGATTGATATAATGCAAATACCTATCAAAACTGTAATAATCATAAAATGATCAGTTGAATGAACAGGTGACAGCCACAATGGTTTGAATAACTCAAATCCAAAATATTCTCCGTACAGCAAACCAAATATGATAGAACTTATTCCCATATACTGCATAATTTTAAATGCATTTATTTTATTTTTCTTATATATAATAAACCCGGCAAGAAAAATTATAAATCCTTGACCAACATCTCCAAACATAAGTCCAAACATTATTAAAAAAGACACTGCAACGATTTTCGTTGGATCGTATTCGAAATATGAAGGAATTCCGTACATTTTTAAAATATCCTCAAATGGTTTAAAAAACTTCGGATTTTCTATTAAAGTAGGGACATTTACGCTTCCAGATTTATTTTCAAAATATTTTTCTGCAGGCTTTGAAAAAAACAACGCTGAATTTTCAGAAATTTTATTTATATGATAACTGAATTTTGAGTCATAATCTTCAGGTACCCATCCGTTAATCATAACATTTTTATTAAATTTTCCAGAGCGTTCCGCTATTTCATTTATAATAACATTAGCTGCAAGGCTGTTATATATTTTTTTTATAATATCCCTGAACAAAATATTATTATATTTTTTTTCAAGGGAATATTTTTCAAGATCGCAGTTAATCAGTTCTATATCTCCCTGCAGTTTTGATATAATCCAGCTCGGTTTATCGGCAATATCAGACGGTATATCAAGAATTTCAAAATACAATGAATTTAAAATATTAATAAATTTTTCTTTCCTTGATTTCAGATAAACCACTAAAAAATAAGACTGATTTTCTTCTATTTTCAATTCGTGAAACAATGTATCCATATCATTCGAAAAAAGTTCTTTAAATCTAACTGCATTTAATTTGGATAATCTTCCATAAATCATTTCAATAAAATAAAAATTGTTAAAAACTTTAATGTTGAACCGTAAATTTATACTGACAAGAAATTCAAGTTTATGTTTCAAATCTTCAATTTTTTTCAATTCATTTTTAAAAAAATTTATCTGTTTATGTATTTTCAAAACATCTTTTTCAATATTTAAAATCTGCGATTCATAACTCAAAATATTTTTATAATCAAGTTCTATTTTTGATTGTTCAAATCTGGTATCAAGTTTCAAATCAAGTATATA
>JAGOBX010000134.1 GCA_017999075.1 Candidatus Babelota bacterium
GCTTTACCTGTTTTTTTTATTGATTTAAGTATGGTATTTTTATCAATGGGTTTTATTGTAGAAATATTTATCAATTCTGCCGAAATGCCTTTTTGTTTTAATAATTTAACGGATTGCATAGCGGAGTTCAATATGTACCCTGAAGAAATAATGGTTATATCAGAACCTTTCGAAATAATTTCCGATTTTCCGATTTTAAATTTTAAATTTAAATTTTTATGTATTGAAGGTTCGCCTGCAATTCCCAGTCTGAGATAAGCAGGTCCTTTAAAATTTACTAATTCCGATATCGTGCATTTAGTTTCAGCGGGATCAGATGGAGAAATCACTGTCATATTTGGCAAAGACCGCATTAAAGCTATATCTTCAATAGAATGATGCGTTGGCCCAAGTAGACTGTATGAAACTCCGCCGCCCACGCCTATTATTTTAACATTAGTTTTTTGAATACACACATCTACCCTTATCTGTTCAAAGTTGCGCATTAAAACAAATGGAATTATTGTGTAACAGAACGGGATGAATCCGTTTAAAGCAAGTCCGGCAGCTACTCCTATCATATTAGCTTCGGAAACGCCTACATTAATAAATCTTTCAGGACATTCTTTTCTGAAATCGTCGAAAACTATTGCTCCGATATCAGCGGATAACAGTATTATTTTTGAATTTTTAAATGCTTCGATTTTAAATTGTTCTATAAACGCGTTACGCATACCATTTTTATAAAATACGTTCTATAATATGAATATAAAAAGCCAGTCTTAAATAATCAACGCCTACTTTTATTATGTTGTTCAACCGCAAAGCTTTAGTTTTTCCGCCTTTCCGTTCTTTAAGCTCGATAGGAACTTCAGAAAACAGAACTCCAGAATTAAGTCTTACTGCTTTTATCAAAGTTTCTGTCTGAAAGAAAAAACTATTTGATTTTAAATCAAGTTTATCAAGTATTTTTTTTTTATAAATTATGTTTCCATTAGTGTAGTTGAACATGGTGCCGAAAGAAATATTTATTATCATAAGGTAAATTGAAGACAGCACTCTTCTGAAAACTGACCTTACGCCGGTATTAACTGCAAAAGGTATTATTATATCAACATAATTAAGCATAAAAATATATTTTATTAATTCTTCCGGATCATTCTCTCCGTCTGCTGGAAACCATGTAAATGCTTCAAATTTAGATAATTGTATTCCTTCCCGTACGCTGTATCCCAACCCTTTATTTTTTTTATGGCGGATCAATTTTATTTTGTCAGGATAATTTTTTTTAATAATTTCCATTATTGAATAAGTTTTGTCTGAACTTCCGTCATCAATCAGAATTAACTCCCATTTTATTTGATGTTTTTCTAAACAGTTTATTAAACCTGACGCTGAGGTTTCAATATTTAACTCTTCATTTAACGCAGGTATTACTATGGAAATTGAACATTTTTTTTCAAGTTTAGTTATTATGGAGCTGGTTGATTTTCCTTCAACCATTTCTACAGTTTTAACTTCGCCTCCGGCAGATATTACTTCTTTAGCTCCTACGATTGAATCTAAATTGTAGTCAGCTCCTTTTACAAGAACATCAGGTTTTATCGAGTTTATAAGAGTAAGCGGCGTGTCATCATCAAAAAAAATTATGTAATTCACACAACTCAGCGCGCTTAGAACGGCAGCTCTGTCATTCTGAGAATTTATAGGCCTATCGTTTCCTTTTATGCGTTTTATTGAAGAGTCGGAATTCAATCCTATTACTAAAATTTTTCCGAATTCAGATGCTTTTTTTAAATATGAAACGTGTCCGGAATGAATTATGTCAAAACAACCGTTTGTAAAAACAATTTTTTTTCCGGCCAACAATGTTTTTTTTAATTCTAAAAATTTTTCAACATCAATGAGTTTGTCTTGAAAATCAAATTTTGTCATTATATATACACTCAGTGCTCCATTTGCGCGTAATAAAATTCAATTCAAAAAAAATTGAAAAATTGAAAATTTTAAATAACGCTGATTATGGCATTGTTATTATAATTTTTTACAAGGCTAATCAGCTTGTTTCTTGATATTGCAGTAGCTCCAAGTTCTTTAACAACCTCTCCTGCCGCAATATTTGATAATATGGATGAACATTTGAAATCCGCGCCTGCGCTTAATGATAGAGCCATAACGCTTATAACAGTATCTCCGGCTCCAGTAACATCATATACTTCAGTTGCTTCAGTTGGAATGTTGAAAATTTCATTTTTTTGAAATAGAGACATTCCTTCTTCGCTTCGAGTTATCAGCAGCGCATCAATATTCAAATCTTTAAGTATTTTATTTCCTGCTTTATATAAAGATTTTTCATCTGTTATAGAAATTTTTGAACCTTCAGCAGCTTCTTTTTTGTTAGGTGTCATAATGGTGATATTTTTATAATCCATAAAATGTTCTATTTTTGGATCTACAATTACAGGAATACCTAACGTTTTTTTTATATCCACTACCTGTTCAATAATTTTTGGTACAATAGTTCCTTTTCCATAATCTGACAATATTATAGCATCTATAGATTTTTTTTGCCGATTTATAAAATCGGCAATTTTTTCAGTTTGTTCAGGCATAATTTTTTTTTTAGATTCAACATCAACTCTGACAACCTGCTGATGCCTCGCTATAATTCTGGTTTTAAGTATAGTCGGTCTGTTTTTATCTGTCAGTAATCCTGAAATATCTGAACCTGTTTTTTTCAGCATATTTTTTATTTTTGAACCGAAATAATCATTCCCCACCAATCCTGAAATAACTACGTTTGCTCCAAGACTTCTGAGGTTGTTTGCGACATTTCCTGCGCCTCCCGGAGAAAACCATCTGTCTTTAACTTCTACCACAGGAACAGGAGCTTCAGGAGATATTCTTGACACTTCTCCTGTAATATACTCATCAAGTATAATATCTCCGATTATTAATATTCTGCTTTTTTCAAATTTTTCAATTATTGATAATAATTTACGTTTGAATTTAATATCCATAATTTTTTAAAAATTAATTAAAAAATAAATAATAACGTGAAATTTAGTTGTATTTCAATACAAGCATAGTAATATCATCCGCCTGATCAGCGCCGTCTGCAAATTTTAAAATGTCATTCATTACAGCCGGGCAAACCTGATCAAGTTCTATATTTTTAATTTTTTCAATTTCAGATTCCAATCTTGGTTCTGAGTATAATTCAAGAGTAGGATTAACTGCTTCTGTAACTCCGTCAGTATATAAATAAAGAGTATCACCTGATTCCAAAGTCAATTTTTCGTTGGTGAATTCATATCCTTCCCATACGCCGAGAGCAACACATTTTTTTTCATTTTTTAAATAAACAGGATTTTTTCCTTTTTTAATTAATAAAGGAGGATTGTGGCCTGCGCTTGAATAATTTATAACTCCTGTTGGAATATGCATAACCCCGCAAAACAATGTGCAGAACATTGCGTTATCATTATCTCTGCTTAATTCATTGTTAGCTTCTTCCAGGATTTTTGCAGGCATTATTGAAGCCATTGCAGTTGCTTTTATAAGGGTTTTTGTAACTGCCATAAAAAGGGCTGCCGGCACTCCTTTCCCCGAAACATCCCCTATTACAAAACAATAATAATCTTCATCTATAAAAAAGAAATCAAACAAGTCGCCCCCAACCTCTTTAGCAGGCTGCATAAATGCTCTTAGAGAAAATTCTTTTCTGTCAGGATATTGTTTAGGCAATATCGACATTTGAATATTGTGAGCAACTTTTAATTCGCTTTGAATTCGTTCTTTGCTTGCAGTGGTTTCCCGCAAATCAATAATATATTTTTGCAAAGCATTCTGCATTGTTAAAAACGCGCCTGACAATTTGCCTACTTCATCTTTGTATTTTGACGAAAACCTGTTTAAATAATTCTGTGATGTTTCAGATAATTTAAAATCATTTGTTACAAGTTCATTTGTGTATACTGTTAACTGATTTAATGGTTTTGATAATCTTGCTATTATTATGTAAGCAACTATAAGAGCAACTACAAATATGGCGAAACCTATAAGTAAATATTTGTTTCTTATTTGAATAAGGCGGTTTTTAACGTATCCTATGGCAAAATCCGCGCCTATAACATATTCTTTTCCTGACTGAGTTTTTCTTGGAATAAAAACGGATCGCACAGCTCCGTTTATATCTTCGTATTCAGCGTATTCAATGTTATGAGTCAATAATGGTTTCATTACAACGCTTGTGTCAGTTTCAGTGAACTCATAAAAAAAAGGTTCGAGTTCGCCTGTTTTGATTTGTTCGTCAGTATAAATGAGAGAAGTGAAATAAATTTTTCCATTTTTATTTACATAAGTGTATAAATAAAGAGCGTGAACGTTTTTTGAAAAATTTGTAAGCAGATAGGCTTTTTCCTTGAATTCATTGTCTGTTACTGAAGATGAATCTTCTATTTTATCATGATAGACATCTCCCACAAAATTGAGCATGCCGTATGCAGTAGCTTTTAATACTTCGTCTATTCTGTCATATTCGGCATTTTTTGCCAGATTGTAACTGTATTGAGTGTAAATTGCGACACTTGCCGATAATATTATAAATATTAATATCACAAATTTTTGCTTAATGTTCATTATTATATTATCTCCTTAAAAAAGAAAAAAGGTTTAAAATATATTATAATACTAAATTCGTATGTCAAGAAAATTCTGTTGACAATGGATTGAAGATGACTATAATAAATTAGTTCATTTTTATAAATATCGTTCGGTAAACCGGGAAAATAAATTTTAAATATGGTTAACTCAAATATTTTGCAATTCAAAAGAGTCTCCATCGAAGATAAGGATTTTTTAAATTCTTTTTTAAAACCTTATAATTTAAAAACACATGAATTTTGTTTTACAAATTTATATATGTGGAGTGAATACTGCAGAATTGAATATGCTGTTTATAAGAATTGTTTAATAATTAAAAAAAGGGATGCATTAAGTTTTGAGGATTATTTTATGCAGCCTGTGAATTATGAAAAATCTAATTTCCAGGAAATTATAGATTTAATTATAGGTTTGAATAAAAAATATAAATTTAATTATCTTTTCCGTGATGCTGAAGAATTATTCGTCAAAGATCTTGAAGAATTGTATCCTGGAATGTTTAAAATAGATTTGGACAGAGATAATTCTGATTATATATTTTTGAAAAAAGATATTGCAGAATATAAAAAACATAAATTACATTCTAAAAAAAGACAGATGAATCAGTTTATCAGGAACTACAAATATAATTTTACAGAAATAAATGTTACCAATATTCCTGACTGCATTAAATTTGGACGCAATATAATGGAGAAAAAAGATGCGGATAAAATTCAAATTTATGAAATGAATGCCAATATTGATTTGCTTTCAAAATTTTCGCAGTTTGATTTAATAGGAGTTGCTGTATATGTTGATTCGAAAGTCATAGGTTATATTGTAGGCGAAAAATTAAATGATTTAATGGTTGTGGTTCATATTCAAAAAGCTGATACTGATTATAAAGGGGTTTATGCATTTTTAAAACATATGTTTGCCTCTTCCGAAAATTTAGACGGGATAGAATTTATTAATGAAGAACAGGATTTGGGAGTTGAGACGTTGAGAAATGCCAAATCACAGTATTGCCCTGTAAAATTAGAACCGAAATATACAGTTGTTTTAAAAAATTAAATTTATATATGAAAAAAAATATGAAAAAAATAATATTGAATTTATTCGACCGGCTTCTTCACTCAATGGAAATAAGAAAAGAGGAAGCTCCTAAAGTATTTATCCTGCTTGGATTATGCATACCCATGGGGTTATCTATGGTTTTGGCATACAGCGTTACTAATTCTGTATTTAATACTGAAGTAGGACCTGATTATCTTCCTTATATGTATCTTGTAATAGGTTTATTACAGCTGCCTCTTCTATTCGGGTTAAACAATTTTGTGAATAAAAAAAATATTTATCGCTCCACGAAAACAACTTTAATTATTTCAATGATAATAATTTTAGTTAACTGGATTCTTTTTGAACAAAATGATTTCAGTAAGAGTTCCGGAGTTTTACTGAAAAATATTATTATAGCATTTATTTTTATTTCCACATTTATATCAATATATTTAGTGAATTTTTTGATTTGGATAATAGCTTCGGAAATGTTTACAATACGCGAAAGCAAACGCCTCCTTGCTCATTTGTCCGGAGGTTATTACATAGGCGTTGTTGTCGGCGGTCTTGCTTTATCAGCTGTTATAGGATATATCGGAATTAACTGGATATATTTTTCAACCATCATATTTTTGGGAATAGCTGTATACTTATTGAATTTATTGAATGAAAAATACATGAAAATTTTAATTGATGGAGCTGAGCATGAAAAAATAACAGTTTCTGAAAGTTATAGTTATCTGAAAGATTCTAAATATTCAAAACTTGTAATATTTCTGTTTATAATGTTTAACCTTTTGAGATGTTTCTTTTTGTTTCAGTTCAATATTGCTGCAGAGTATAAATATCCTGATACTGCAGATCTTACCCAATACTTTGGTTTTTATGAATCGCTTAACGCCGCTGTTTCCATAATTATAACCTTTTTCTTTATAAATAAAATTATTTTGTATTTAGGCGTATGGAACACTATGATTCTTTTAGGTTCAGGGTTTACCGCCACTTTTTTTATTGTAATGACAAAAGACGTTAATATTTATCTTTTATCTATTGGGGCTTTACTGAACGAATGTCTGTATTATCTTGTAATGCCGCCTCTTCATACTCTTGTTTTCAAACCTGTAAATTTAAGAATACGAACCGCAATAATGTCTATGTCCAATCTTATTAGCGAATCTCTCGGCCAAATTTTAAGTTTTGTTTTCGGATTATTAATTACGTGGAAAATCCTTGATTTTTTTGATTTTTCGGTTTTTTCTATAGTTATTTCTCTGATTATCAGTTTAATTTTGATTTATTCGAAAAAAGAATATATTAAAATACTTTCAGAAGCTATTAAATCTAAAAATACTGATATTTTTGAGCATTCTAATGAATTGTTCGGTAGTATTCAAAAATCAATAAATTCGTCTTTTATTCAGGAAATTTTCAAATCTTCTGATCCGGATGTTATTAAAACATCTCTTCAGTTTATTCAAAATATAAAGAATCCGGAAATAATAAAATTTTTGATGCCGTTATTAAATTCGCCTGACAGTGAAATTAAAGCTCATGCAATAGGAGCTCTAGGAAATTTTGATAATCTGGATGAAAATATAATAGAAAATATTCATAATATGTTTGATGACACTAATTACAAAGTACGAGCTAATGCTATTATTGTTTTAAATAGAAAAGGAATTGACAAATTTAACAGTCAGGCTGAAGTAATACTTGAGGAAATGATAGGTTCTGATTCTATAGAAAGAAAAATTGTTGCTATAGAAACAATAAGCGTTATAAAATTGCCGAAGCTTCAACAAAAAATACTTGATTTTATCAAAGATGACAATTTTTCTATAAGAAAATCAGCTATAACAGCAGTTTCTCTCATTTATAATTATATACCTCAAAAAGATTATGAACAGGTTATTTCAAATTTAGTGGAATTGTTAAATGAACCTGATGATGTTATAAGAAGTGAAGCTGTAAATACACTGTCTGTAATTGGTAAAAATAATATTGATTTGTTTGCTAAAATGCTTACTTCGAAAAATGTTCTTGAATGGGAATCTGCAGTAGAACTTCTTGCGCGCTGGCAATCAAACGATAACTATGATTATATGGTTTCAAGCGCTTTGATTCATATTAAAGAAATTTTTGAAAATATTATTTCAATGCGCGAACTTAAAAAAATACCGTTTTCAGATGCTGTTGAACCTTTGCTGAATAGGCTTGAAAATAATAATGAGATTATTATGAGAGTTATATTCAGAATTTTTTCGATTAAAAGCGACAGGACAATAATAAACACTCTTAAAATTCAATTATACAACAGCGATAAGAATATACGTATGAATGCTATAGAAACTCTGGAAAATGTAGCCGACCAGAAAATAGTCAAAGGAATTATTCCAGTATTTGAATTTACTGAACAGTCGGAAATAATTGAAGCGGCTAAAAAATTATGGAAACTCGAAGAAGTTAAATATCAGAAAACTTTAATAGATTTGTTGCACGATAATGATCCTTGGGCCAGAGCCTGCAGTGCTTATATAATGGGAGAATTGAGTCATAATGATTTTGAAAAACCTTTAAAAAATTATCTTGATACGTATAATCAAAAATTGAGTTCTATTAAATCTGAAACAAATTCAGAACGCTCTGAGCAGAAACTTCAAAACTTTATAAATGAAAACTTTTTGGTGTGTGAAAATATAAAAATAGCTTTGCAAAATATTGAAACATTGAAAAAATTGTTATTTGAGGAGGATTTTATTATGCCTGAAAAATCAGACCTTCTGCCTTTAATGGAACGCATTATTTTTTTGAAAAAAATTCCTATTTTTTCACGGC
>JAGOBX010000135.1 GCA_017999075.1 Candidatus Babelota bacterium
CTTACACAGTGCTATTCTAATGACGATGGTCAAAAAATATTTGATATGATAAAAAATCAATTGGACTTTAAGGAAGCAATACAAGTCTCATTCAAAGGAGTTGATATTGTATCCTCAATTCTTTGTCTATTCTGTATTTATTCAATCCCAGCCTTCATCCATGTTTAATTACCCAATGATAAAAGATCAATTTTTTCATATTCTTTGTTATCTCCGACAAAATATAATAAAGCTTCCATAACTCCAATAAGTGAAGGATTGTTAGCCCATATCCCGCCATCAACAACAAAATTTTTTGAAATTCCTGGTAAAGAAAAAATCGGAAAATATGTAGGCGCCGCACTCGTAGCTTAAAGCTATATCAGTCATAGACAATTTTCCGTCCGGTCTGTTAGATTTTTATTATGCGTGGTTTTTATTATAACTCCTCTAAAATCAGAAATATCTACAACAGGAATACATACGCACATATTTGAATCATCTAATTTTTTATCTCCGTATAATTCTTGAAGTTTTTCTTTCAAACTTTCATTTTTATATTTTGATGAACAAAGATATGATTTTAAATTTCTGAGTTTTTTTAATATTCCGGTTTTAGGTGGAAATATATCTGCTCCATAATCAATATAAAATTTTACAATATCTTCAGCAGATTTTCCAGCAGCTAATCCTAATGCAATAATTCCGCCGGTTGATGTTCCACAAATTAAATCAAAACAATCCGATATCCATCCTACCAAAATTCTTTTCAAATACAGATAGAATTATTGCAGAATATAATCCTTTTATTCCGCCGCAGTCAATAGATAAAATTTTAAATGTTTTACTAATTTCTTTACTCATCAAATCTCCGATTTTTCTAATTGTTCTTTTCGTTTTTGCCAGTCCGGTAATACACCTGAAAGAAAATTATAAAATTTTTTGTCGTGAGTATAATATTTCAAATGACACAATTCATGGGTTATTACATAATCTATGCAGCTTAACGATACTTTTATAAGTTCAGGATTAATCAGTATTTTTCCATTTTTAGCGCAGCTTCCCCAACGTTTCCGCATGGATTTAATTTGCCATTCGGGAAAGGCAATTCCATATTTTCTTAATTTTTCATAACAAAAATTTAACCTTTCATTAAATTTAATTTTCATTCGGGTTCGATACCATTCAGCTAATTTTTTTTTTATCTGCTCACTGTTGGATTTATCTAAAACAGTTATATAGATATACCCCTTTATAAATTTTACATTCTCATTTTTATCTTCAAAAATTTTAAGACGATACTGTTTTCCTAAATAGCGATGAGTTTCACCGCTTATATATTTCCGAGGAATAACTTTAGGCGCGGTTTCAGAGAAATAAGAAACTTGTTTTAATATCCATGAAGCGCGTTTTTGAACTTTCTCCTTTATTTTTTCGATTTGACTATTTTCAGGAGCGCAAACAAATACGGTTGAATCCGGCAGAACGCTTATTTCCAATATTTTTCTTTTACGGTATTCTATATTAAACTCAATTTTTTTATTACCGAATTTTATACTTTCTTTCATATTATTACCACCAACATACACCAACTAACACGAACATGTTTTTAAACGGAGTAAATGCTGTAAAAACGAGACAGGGATTATCCCTTTTTCCCAGCCGTAAACCGGGCTATTAATATTTTTTCATAAACAAAATGTTTATTGTAATTATTAACTCTTAACTCTAAACTTTTAACTTTTAACTATTCCCCATACCTAATCTTTGCAACATTGATCGATTCATCCATAATCAAATCAATTTGATCGAAAGTAATCTTTAAGTTATGCAATTCTTTAATATCAAATAAATAATCTTCAATAGTGTTTCTCATTTTATTTTGGACATCCGAATTATTCTGCCAGTCAACAATTTTTAATTCGCGTATAATGTCATCAATTTTTATTGCAACATCCGCATATAATTCTTTTAAATCAGATTGTATTTCTTCAGATTTTATTGCCTCGTTTACTATTCCGAAAAACGCTTTTGCCACATCGCGAGTTCGTAATTTTTCCGGCATCTCATCGCCGGTTCGATTACGCACAGAATTCATTATCGACTTGACCTGATTCAAATAATCAACTTCAGAAATTCTTTGTTCTCTATATGCCTTTATCGTTTCTTCTAAAAGCTGAGAAAACTTTTTATAAAAAGCAGGATCTTCTTCCATTTTTTCATAAATTGATTTTTTAGTTCTGTTAGCGATAGTGTCTGCCCTTGCTCGCAATCCTTTTATTTTGTTTACTTCCTGATCGAATTTTTCTTTATCGAAAATATTTACTAAATCAGTTATCCGTGTTACTTTCTCTGAAGTCACATAAGTATCAATAAGTTTTTGGACCTTTCCTTCATATTCCTTATAATCAATAGATTCAGCATATCGCTTTTTAACAGAAGTTCGTAATTTTTGAAAAAACAATAAGTCAGTTTTATAATTTTTAATAGTTTTTTCAGGGGTTGCATCAACAAATTTAAATGTTGATAACGCAATATCAAGCGTCCTGGTATAGGAAGAAAGTTTATCATAAAATTTTTTCCTAATTTCTTCATTCCCTAAACAAACTTCATATTCTTCTTCATCCTGTTTATTTTTTAAAGTTTTAAAAATGTCCCAAAGTTCAGAATGTTTTTGCGGTAATTTATTTATTTCGGCCATAACATCAATCAGCGTTCCTGCAATATCATTTTCATCAAAACCAGCCAATACTCCATAATCTGTTAGAGCCTGATCTAATGCTCCCAATAATCCATAATAATCAATTATATATCCAAAATCTTTGCCTTCATATAAGCGGTTAACTCGCGCTATTGCCTGAAGCAGAGAATGTCCCTGCAATTTTTTTGTTAGATATAATACAGTATTTTTAGGCGCGTCAAATCCTGTCAGTAATTTATCTACTACAATTATGATTTCAGGATACGCGCTTTTTTTAAAAGCGTTTATTAGTTGTTTGTTATAGGCATCCTCTGTTCCATATTTTTCCATTGCCGCTTTCCAAAAAATCAAAACATCTTCTTTGGCTCCGGTATATGTATCATCATAACCCTCGCGAGTATCCGGTCCTGAAATCAAAACATCGGAAGATACCATTCCGAAATCATCAAGATATTTTTTATATTTAATTGCTGCAGGTTGAGAAGGCGCGGCCAATTGACCTTTAAAAGGAGTGCCTTGCCAGGTGTTTTTAAAGTGAACACTTATATCATAAGCAATCATTTTAATTTTTAATTCTGCTTGATTTAATTGATTTGCGGAACTGAATTTTTTCTTTAAATCAACTTTTTGGTCATCTGACAGATTTTCAGAAACTTTATCAAACCACGTATCAATAGCATTTTGCGTTACTTCCTGTTCCGCGTGTCTTCCTTCATATAACAACGGAACAACGGCTTTATCTTCTACAGCTTCATTTATAGTATAAGTATCTATTATGCCGCCGAAACGGTCAGCAGTATTCTTATCTTTTTTCATTAAGGGTGTTCCGGTAAAACCGATATAACAGGCATTCGGTAATACTTTTTGCATCTGCACATTCAAAGAACCGTATTGACTACGGTGACTTTCATCTACCAACACAAAAATTTCTTTGGAATCATTGCTTATGCTTTTATTACTCAAAGCGCTTTCAAACTTATGAACAAGAGTTGTTATAATTTCATATTTTGATTTACTCACAAGTTCGGCAAGATGTTTTCCTGTTTTTGCCTGAACCGGTTCTTTTCCGCAGTTGTGAAAGGTTTTATAAATTTGGTCATCCAGATCAACACGGTCAGTAACAAGAAGAATTTTAGGGTTGAGAATGGACGGCTGCAATACAATAGATTTAGCAAGCATAACCATTGTCAAAGATTTACCGCTGCCTTGCGTGTGCCACAGAACACCGCCAATTCTTTTTCCGCTATTATCAAAAGTATTAAGGCGCTCAACTGTTTTATTAACTGCAAAATATTGTTTATAGCGTGCAATTTTCTTTTCTCCGCCATCGTATAAAGTAAATTTATACATAAATTCAAGTAATCTTTCAGGCCGGCAAAGGCAATATAAAAGTTTATCCTGTTCAGTAATCAGCCGAGGATCTTTTTCCATTTCTAAAAAGTAATGTTTTACATAGTTAAATTTTTCGGAAAACAACCTTGCTTTCTGATCATCGCGAAGCGGTTTATTGACCATTTGCAGAAGTTCATTATTTATGTCCGAATCTTCTTTCCAAACATTCCAAAATTTAGCTGGAGTTCCTGCAGTCGCGTATTTAGCTTCATTTTTACTTATTGCTAAAACCAATTGAGAAAAAATGAAAAGCACCGGAATTTCTTCTTTATGCTGGTTACGTAGCATCTGAGAAATTGCTGTTTTTTCAAGCGTTTCTTTTAAGTCAGGAGATTTGCATTCAATCACAACAAGCGGAATACCATTTACAAAAAGAATAATGTCCGGTCGTCTGGTTTGATGAGACGCTGTTTTTTCGACTTCAAATTCTTCGGTTATATGGAATTCATTGTTCAACGGATTTTCAAAGTCAATATATTTCATAGTAAAACTTTTAGTTTCATCGCCGATAGTTTGTTCAAAACTTTTCCCTAATGTAAGCAAGTCGTATATTTTTTCATTTGTTCTAACAAGTCCGTCAAACTGCACATCTTTCAATGTCTGAATTGCCTGTCGATATGCAGGCGGATGAAACTTATAATCTCTGCCTTTAAAACTAAATGTATTAATTTTATGCAACTGTTTTTCAAGAATATTTTCCAAAAGCACATGCGAGCGTTTTCCGTTCCGTTCTTCAAGCGCATCTTTGGGCGTCAAATATTTATATCCCATATTTATTAACAACTGCAAAGCAGGTATTTGTGAAATATGATCTTCTTTGAAAGACGGTTTTTGATTCATAACGAACTCCAATTTATTAATTTACCACGAACATACACTAACAAACACGAACATTTTTTGTAACGAATTAACTCGGATCTTCACGAATTTATTTTTTAAAATATTTCCCTTTAATTTTAGTCTTTAAATTTGTTTGGTCATTTAAAAAACTATATCCTGAAATTTCTAACATCCCAGGATGATTTTTTCTTGCATATAAAGAAGCATTATCAAAAATTCTTTTTTCTCCCATAACAATCCAAAAAATATCTAAATTATTTTCGTTCAAAAATGATTTCAGTGAATCTTGTTTTATCAAAAATGCTCCAGGACCATTTAATTCAATTGAAGGATCAATGGCTATCAATTCATTTTTATGGTTATAATACTCTCCAAAATCTGCTGTACTTTGGATATTCAACTTATTAAATAACAGTTCACATGGCATATAAATTAAAATGCTCTCATCAATTGAGCAATCATATCCGGAATCTTCAATTATATATTCACAACACGATACCATAATATCAACAGGAATTTTATTATAAGAATTTGGTTTAATCCAACTCAAATTTTCATATTCTAATATTTCATTTTTATACGCTGGAGACCAAAACATTTCACCCATAAAAATATGTCTTAATTCTGATTCTTCCGTCATCCAACGTCCATAAAAATTTTGTTTTTCTAACCACTCTGTAAGTTTTTCTTTATCTTTCTTTTTTATAAAATAACTTTTAATCATATACCAAATTTCTTTATATTTTTTGTTAAGAATTTCAGTTTCTATAGTAATAGATTCTTTCCAATTATAACTCGCATTAAGTAAATACCATTTTTCTTTGTCACAACTTTCAACTTCTAATAAACTATTTAAATCAGGTAAATCTTCAGTAGTCTTAATCCAATCTATTTCAGTTTTAAATTTATTCCAACTATTATAAATAACAGGAAAATACCATGTTTGATGATGATTTTCAAACCAATCCTGACGCTTAGTATTATACAGCAGACAAGACGGATCAATTTCCCTTCTTCCAATTTGCCACGGACCTTCATAAATCCCACCATATTCATCAGAAAACTGGAAATTATCTGCTATTCTTGCTAAGCATTCATATAATGCAATCCATTGATATTTTTTACCTATTCTTTCAACTTTATGAGGAGACCTATAATCACCTCCATATCTATTTAAATGCCAATCATAATATCCAAATTTATCAACTTCCCATCCTAAATTTAAAACTTTCTGAAATACCCAACGTTGAATTACCTTTAAATCAAATAACTCTTTTTGATAGTAATTATGAGAATTAGAACTATACTCATCAAAAAAATCATTAAATTCTTTTCTTTTTTTGCTATTTAACGAATTTAATAAATCATTTTTCTTTTTTTGTAATTCACTATCTAAAATTTTAGCATTTTCCTGAGTATTTTTGGTTTCTTCGGGGGTTCTTCCTATTCTTTCCAATAAATCATTGTGAAAAACTTTTTGTCGAATATCAAAATATTTTTTTAAAAATTCGGTTTGATTAGTTGTTAATGAATCTAAAAAATTCTTTTCTCTAGTTTGAGGTATCATATATTTTTTCTTGCTGTTAAGCTTAAGTTTTTTCCAATATGATCTATTTGAATTTGTCCCAATGATATATCTCGCAAAATCTCCCCAGCTCAAAACAGAACTATATATATTAATAATAGCATTTTTATATTTTTCATGTTCCGGATATTTATCATTAAATTTTCCATACTTTTCTAAACTTCTCAGTGTCGGTATTTTAAAAGAAGGCCATTCTGATTTATAAGGTGGTCGAATATTATCAATATTTATATTTAATTTCAATTTTCTATGTAAAGCTAATTCAATAATTTCTCTACAATAATCGCGAAATAAAATATTAGATAATGGGCTATTATTATTAAACTGCCAATCATAAATATATTGAGCTAATGTTTTTAATAAATTATTATTTTTTATTATCATACTAGCGCCATATGCCGCAGCAACTAATCTTTCAAGTATATAATCATCATTAACTTCCTTAAATTTATCCAAAATATTTACTATAATTTGAGGATTATTGCTTAATAAAAAGACAAGAGCTTTTGTTGCCCTATCCCTAAGAAATCTATTAGAAGATGTTAAAAACCATCCTACTAATATTGAATATAACTCGGAAGATTCAACAGACAAAGTTTTTACATTATCGAAATTATTAGCCCATTCAATTGTGTTGTAAATAATATTTCCTTTCTCATAATTTTTATTCAAATATAATGTCCAAATATAATCTCTTTCAGCCATTGGAAGTTTTATAAAAAAATCATGTAAGCGTAATATATTTAATGGATGTTTTTCAAACGCTGCCAAAGAAATAACAATATCAAAAAAATTATGTAAAGATTTTTCATATTTAATTATATATTTATTTATAAAATCGAAAGTTTTTTCGGTTATTGTGCTTGGACTTCGCCAGATTAAACTATTAAGAAAACTTTCTATTATCCTGTTTTCATTTTTATTGCTTATCTCAATATATTCAAATAATTCCTTATCTTTATTTTCAGGCAAAAGAACACTTAGCATATCAACAATACCATAATTATATGAATTAATAAGTTCTTCAATTTTCTTTTTTAAAATTGTGAAGGTCGGACAATTTTCAATAATATATTTAGCTTTCAAATAATCTGTAAATTTATCATATATCAAAGTAACGCCATCTTCATATTTTGAAGGATTAAAACTTACTAAATATCTATTTTGAAATATAATATTTTCGCTTTCTAAATATTTAATCGGAGAATTACTATATCCTTTATTTTTTGCGGGAATAATTTCATTTATTATTTTTTCAGCATCATCATATTTAATCCAATTTTGATTTGTTTTAAACATTTCTTCTGTAAGCGCATAAATTATATTTCGTACAATGTTTTGTTTTGGGTTAAAATCTAAGTACTTAGGTGCAGCCAAATTTTTATTTACCCGGCTAACAAAACCATCAAATATTTTTGTTAATTCAACACCGCCTTTTGTAATTTTGGATTTCCCTTCTGCTTTTAAATTTTCACAAAATATTTTTAAAAACATTGGATTGTAATATTCAGGCAGTAATAAAGGTATAGAAGGAATTTCTAATTTATAAAAATTAAAAAACTGCCTGATTGCTTCAAATCCTAAATCATTAAACCCATTATGAACTATTCTTATAAGTTTATTATTTTTTAAAAGTTCATCAGGGATCACTGTATCTTCATATGTTGCTCGTATACTATATCCTATGGATAGATACTCATATTGTTCGGCAACTTCAATCATTCCTGCAATATAAGTTTTCCAAAAATGTCTTTCTTCACTTTCATTAAGAGCATCAATTAAAATTAGACATCTTTGGTTAGATAATTGACCTAAAGCGTTTAATGCACCTAAAAATTCCTCACGAGAACAGTTTAATCCGATTCTATCCAACATTTGCTTCCACGGATCATTATTTTTAAAATTCATACCCAAAAATAACAATGCCGGCTTTCCAGATAAAATCTGTCGACTGATTATCTCACAAAATAAG
>JAGOBX010000136.1 GCA_017999075.1 Candidatus Babelota bacterium
TTCTTTATTAAGAAAATAAATTAATCAATGCAGCGCAGATGTTTGTAAAAATAATTTACATAATACTGCGCTGCTTTATTAAATAACAAAAATTGAAAATTTCTTGCCAATAAGTTTTATATTTTATTATCTTATAAAAGATATTAAAAAATATAACTTTTACTTTATCCTTAATTCACAAACCCGCATATCTGGTAATTCGACAATTACAGTAACACTGCGTTAAGATATTATTTGATTATACAGGAAAAATATTGTTAATATGAACAATATTTTGCAACCAATCTTCTTTAAGTTAGTATAACTAAACAAGAGTAATTAAATTTTTAGGAGGCGACAATATGTTAAATACTACACATTCAAATAATATTATTTCATTAGAGTCTTTAATCTTTCAACACAATCAAATAAAAAAAGCGGATATGACAGGTTATGAAAAACTTGATAATATTTTAACTAACATAGAGAAAAGTGATTTATACATTTACAGAAGAAATTGGTTTATATAAAGAATTATAAAATTTAATTTAATGAATTGAGAGCGTGGTATTAATGAAATCTATAGAATCGAATTTAACTCGATTGTTAAATTATATGACAAACCATAATACTGGTGTAATTACCGCTTTTCGTTCTGAGTATTCTTATAGAGAGAATTTACAAAGAAATAGGAGTTTATTATCCAAACTATTTTATTCGCGATATTCGGTAACCGCAGTAAGAGGCGTTTATATTGAAAATTTTGCTACTAATGATGCCAAAGAAATATCAGCGACAATATTCTTTGTAACTGATATTAAACATAAAAAAACATTAGAAAAAGATTTGCGTAAACTTGGCGAAGAATTTGAACCGGATTCTATTCTCTTTATCCCATCACCAGGTAATAGAGCATATTTATGGGGTACTAATCAAAGTCAATATCCTGGTTATGGTAAAGTCAAAAAATTCTCACAGCTTAATATTAACAGTTTTGATGAGTTTATGACTAAAATACAGGGTAGCCCTTTCATATTTGAATCTATTAAGGAACATATTCCTACACCAACCGGATTTTTTGGTAGATGGTCAGTTAGTCATTATGCTAAACAAAATTGGAGAGATATGGAAGATATTGAATAATTTTTTTTCATACTAACTATTGTAGCGTATAATAAATAAATTGACGAAATAATTTTTAAATTGTATTAGTGGTTTTATATATGTAACAAAATTATCCAATACATATAAAAAACCCTTATATTTTTCACATACCGCTACGCTATCGGTATTTTAGTGGTTCTTTATTTCCAGCGGTTTTTTCAAACCGCTGGTTACAAACATTAAACACCTGCGGCACAATGATTTAAAAAGAATCGGCGATATTGATTTAGATATAAAATTCGGATTTTTCGAGTGGTGTTATTAGACAGCCCCGTGGTAAAAGCACAAGTTACACGACCGGACTTTTTTAATTTCTTGATAATGATTCAAATATATCCGCTAATTTTTCTTTTGAAATATTTCCAGAACATAACTCTATTATAGTATCGTATAATACTTTATCTAAATCTAATATTCTTATACCATTCAAATCTAAAAAAACTAAAGCAGATGCTAATCCTGTTCTTTTATTTCCGTCTATAAAAGGATGATTCATACAAATATGAAAACAATACGCTGCCCCCATATGATAAATATCTTTATGAAAATATTCATTCCCAAATCCGGCAGAAGGCATTGCTATAGAAGACATGAGTAAATTTTCATTTCTAATACCATAGTAACCACCATAATGTTCAATCTGATTTTTATAAATTAATTTAATTTCATCTATCGTTAAAAAACGAATAACGGTATTCATAAAAATTATTGTCCCAATTTTTGCAAAGTATCTGAATGATTTATATTAACTTTATTTAATGATTCCATTATATCATTATACTGATTTTCAGTTCTTATTGGGGAAATAATCAGATGTCTTCCGTCTGTAGAAATATCTACTGATGTAGAATAATCTAAATTTAGTGATTCAATAAATTGCTTATCTAAAACAATTGCCAAATTTTCTCCATGTTTAACAAGATTTCTAATCATTATAAACTCCTGTATTTTTATCCTCTAATTAGAATTATTTTTGATACAAATTTCATTGCAAAAACATTAAAATTAAAACTTATAGTTATAACTTTTCAAATAATATTTTAATTAAAATATTTATTTATAAATAATAATAAATTATAACACTTTATTTTTTATTATGCAAGTTTTTTTGTTTTTCTGCAACCGTTTAACCGTTTCCTGATTTAAGCGTATTATTAAATATAAATGACAATGATTTAAATAGCATGGCGGCTATATAGACACAGCCGTCGGCGGCTGAAAGCCGCTGACTGAAAGCCGAGCCGCTTGCGGCTCGAGCGGCTGTGTCAAGATAACGGAAGTTTTTTTTCTTCAAAACTTAAAATCTTATCAATTAGTGTAACTACTTCATCTAAAATATTCGAATTTATTTTTAATTCAGAATTCTTATATTCCAAAAATGTAATAAAATACTTGTCTTCGTTAAATGACAATTTATGTTTATTGGAAAGTTCTATTTTATCAATATATGGTAAGTTAGGAAGTGTTAAATAGGCAAATTCGCCATAAACATTGAATATGAAAGATAAATCTTCAAATGCTTTCTTTTGTATATAGCAATAATAAGATGCGCCAGCAGCTCGCCAAGCAATAAAATTTTCTCTCTTTTTTATTTCTGATATAAATGAATACATAAAATTAATTCTATTTCGGTCGCGGGCATATTTACTGCTTTTTATTTCTTCTCTTTTATTAGCAATATCATCTCGAATGTTAGGTGGGGGTAAAATTTGCTCAAATCCAATCTGATAACTTTTACTATCAACCGGAAAAACTTGATATCTCCAACATTCTATTAGATAGGTCAAACTCTCTGAAGAATTATTTAAAAAATCAACAATTGATAATGCGTTTGCAGTAAAATTTTCTCCAACAAGTACAATAATTTGAAATTCATTTACCTTTATTTCTTCTGATTGTTTTCCTAAAGTTATGTGGTCATTGATTTTTTGTTTTGCTTCATCAGCAGAATTTAATTTAATATTTTGTATATGCCCTTTCTGATAGTGAGTAAAAAACAATTGTGATATATCATTTAAATCTTTATTATAGTATTCTGAAGCATAACCTAATGCTTGTAATAATGCACCTTCATTTACAATACCTTGTTTTAATTCACAGATTACTAAATCTCCTTCATTATCAATTCCGATCAAGTCTGACCGTTGCTCACTATTTAAAGAATCTTGCCTTGTTATCCATAAAATATTTTTTTCAAAAATATCTTTTTCGTTATTGATTATCCATGTTTCTAAATGTTGCGGTTCATTAAACCCCTGCGAGCTTAATGAGGCACTATTAATTTTTAGAAGTTTGCGATTTTCTGTATCAATTTTAAATAATTGCATGCTTTCCTCCAAAAAAAAATTTCTGCTATCTCGTATTTACGCGCAGTTACTGCTCTTTTTATGTTAAATCAGCAATAAATTAGAAGTTGACTGCGTGTAAATCACCATCAGCCGAAAGCCATTCCAAACTATCAACTAATAATGTATTTTTAATACAATAATATTTCATAAAAATCAATTTGAAAGATCATTTGCCAAACTTTTTATTTTTACTATTTCCTGCGTTGACACAAAAATACATCAACCAATCATAAACTTGTTCAACGCAGAATAAAAGTTCAGCAGTTAACCGATTTAATAATTATACGCAAATTGTTTAAAAAAGTTGCAAAATATTTAATGTTTTTTATTTTTTTTGTTTTTCTGCAACCGTTTCCTGATTTAAGCGTATAATTAAATATGAGATAAAAATTTAATTGATTAATCAAATAAAAAAAGTATAATCTAAAATATGGATTATACAAAATTAACAAACGAAGAACTTGTAAAAAAAATACAGGACAGCGGGTGCGTGAACTGTCAGAATGCGCTGTTTGAACGCTTGTTCGATTACAGCGGATATTATATACAAAACAAATATTATAATATTAATGAATCAGAAAGAGATGACATAATCTCCGAAACAATCGCGCGTTTTTTCAATACGCTCGATAGGTTTGACCATATGAAAAGTAAAGTATTAACTTATTTTACAACCATTATGCGCAACAAATGCAACGATTATTTCAAGAAACATAAACTTGTTAAAACCGAGAGTTTGGACGCATTAATAAGCGAAAGCAGCGATGATTCATTTATAAACTTTGCGCAAGCGGATGATTTTAATTTTGACGCGCATACGGCCTCATCAGAAATTTTTAATTCAGTATTGAATTCATTGCGCCGTCTGCAAAATTACGATTATAAAATTGCGCTGTTCCTGCGGCTGAATGTCGGTCTGGACAACCGCGAGATAGCCGAGCTTACAGGCAGGAGCGAAAACACTGTTAAAAGCGATGTATCGCGCGGTATTAAAGAGATTATTCTGATGCTTGAAGAGTATTGGGGCGAACTTGATAATGAATTGCTGGCGTTTTTCAATCATAACATATCCGGCTTGAAACTGAACCAAAAAGATATAAACAAAATCAGTGATACATTAACAAGACAGATTCTTGAAAAACGGTTTTTAGAAAATTATGAATACCGCGCGATAGCAAAAAAATTCAATCTTAACGAGCAACAGGTATTCGAAAAAATTATCGAAGGTATTAATTATATCATTGACAAAGGTATGACGCGTAAAAATAAAATTACTATTGAATCATTAGATGCCGATAGCATTGACAGAATATTGAATTACATAACGCCGCTTAATAAAATGCTGTTTCGGCTGCCTAAAAACCGTAATACGCAGAATAACATTAACGAAGAAATTATTTATCTAATCGCATTATGTATTAACCGTTTTGATATGCCTGAAACAACGGCTGAATATTCGGATTTCGGTATTTTCATCGGCAGTATGATTGAATACAATAATTACAGTTTTGACGAGTTTGCCGACAAACTGCAAATCAGCAAACTCGAACTTACATCGTATATGAACAACCTTAAATTCCCGGATGAAAAGATTAAAACTAAGATTGCAAAATTATTTAATATTAAAGTATCGGAACTCAACTTGATTATTGAACACACAAGCGCGAAACTTGCGATGATTGCTAAAATGAAGAAAACCTCGCGCGCAGACATTAACCATAATAAATTTAAAAACGAATTACGCAAAAAAGTTATTCGCAATGAATAATCATCATATTTCAAATACAGAATATAAGTCGGCGGAATATTATCTTCTGACTATCCCATTCAGCGCTGCCCAACAATTATTTACTCAGAATGTTGAAAAACCGCGTAATTATTCATTAAATGACTGCGGTTTGAAATTAAAAAATTATATAATCAATTATATAAACGCTGAATTGATTATTGACAGTTTTATCATTATGCCCGAATATATTTCGCTGCTGTTGACTACAATCAAAGACAATAATGACCGCATAGAACGGTTTGAAAATAATTCCTTATCGCCGCTGCGATTTAATGAAATCATAGAGAGAAAAATATCAGTATCAAAAAAACTGTTCAATGAATTGAAGAAATTCAAACGCCTGCTTAAAATAGAATTTCCTTTTATTACACTCTCTAAAAATTATTATGACGCGATTATTACTGAAAAAACAAAGTGGGTATATTACAGAAAATTAATCGTGTCATTAGCAAATTTTGAAACCGCGGAAAACTATAGAAAACTCGCGTGGCGCAACAACTGGACGCGCAACTTCGAACTTGCAGGCAAAAATTTTTATATAGCTATAGAACACTATGAAAAAATAAAAGATATACTTGATATTGAAAGTATGCTGATTAATTACTTGCAGGCGCGCCGCGGGTTGGCGCTCTCATTAAGTTTTCTTTTGAAGAATAATATTTCGCAAAACCATTCTGAATATAATCTTGAATTAATCGACAAACTGCTTATTAAATTTCCGCAATCGCGCGCTGAACTGACGCTGGAAAAATTAAAAAATATTCAGTCGCTGATAATTACAACAAGCCAGACAAATGACGAAGCAAAATATCTCGATTATCTTGAAAAACAATTGAATACTTCAAAAGCGGCTAAGAATTATTATTATCTCGCGCTCGCATATCAGAATTACGGACTTTATTGTTATGCAAAAAAAGATTTAAAAAGCGCGCGCAAATATTTTGAAAAAGCATATAACAGCAAGTCCATACATCCGTTAAAAAGATTGGAGATGCTGCTTTACAAGACATTAATTTTGATGGACGAAAACAAAATAAAAGAGGCAATCAATAATCTCGAATTAATTGAAAAAAAATTCAGCGCTAATGATATATTCGACCATAAAATTTATTTTAATCTCGCGTTATGCGAATACTCTAATAAAAATTATGCAATCGCGATGAATCATTTTGAAAAAGCAATTGAGTATAATGACAGGAATATGGCGAGTATAAAAGATTTTGAAAGCCGCGCGTTATTCGCCGGCAAACGCGCGCGCTTATTTAATAAAGCAATAGAATGCGCTGCGCGCGCATCTAAAAAAACGGAGTATATAATTAATTTGATAGACAAAGCCAAATCGCGCAGTTTCAACGAAATCATTTTTAACAAGAATAATTTATCTGTTGAGAATATCAAAATCCCGGAATTCAAACAACTCGCTGAAACAGAAACAAAATTGACAGAAGCGCGAAACAATTATTTTTATTCCAAAACAAAATTCACAGACAACAACGCCGCGAATAATAACAATGATGCAAATATCATACTAAAAAAAATTAAAGCATTAGAAACCAATAAAAATGAGTTGCTGATTAAAATAAAATATAAGAATACGAATTTATATTCGCAGATTGCGCTGCCTGAAATAAATATCAACGCTATAAAAAATAATATACCTGAAAACTCGATTATTATTGACTATTACGCGACCGAAAATATTTTGTTGATAATTTTGATAAGCGGACAATTCATAAAAATGAAAACTGTTGATATTTCACTGTCCGAATTAAACAGCGCCGCCGATAATTTCATAAACTTTATCAATAGATTCAAATATTATTCTATTGACTGCGCAAACGCGCTTACCTTAAAACAATTCAACTGGTTTGCCGGAACGCTCTATGAAATGCTTGTTAAACCAATCGAAAAAGAAATACTCGATTTTAAAAATATCATTATTTCGCCGAACAGTCATCTGCATAACATTTCATTTGCCGCGCTTATAGACGCGCGCGCCAAACTTTTAATTGAGTCATTTAATATAAGTTATATCCCGAGTTTGCGGACACTTGAAAATCTGAATATTGAAAAAAGAAAAATTAAAGAGTGCAGAAATCTTATTATTGCTAACGCTACGAATGATTTGTATTATTCAGAAATCGAAGCCCAATACATATCCAAAAAAATGAAAACCAAATCTTTTGTAAATAAACGCGCCACAAAAAATAATTTTTTGCGGAACGCTGATAAATTCGAGATTATACATTTCGCGTGTCACGCTGATTACAGAGCTGACGCGCCCGAATTTTCGCATATACTTTTAAGAAACGAACATAATCAATTTGTCAACCTTGAAATTAACGAAATTATAAATCTCAATTTATCGAATGTTGAACTGCTGGTATTGTCATCGTGTTTGACAGGCGTATCAAATATAATCAAAGGCGATGAACTCGTGTCATTAGCGCGCGCGTTTCTGTTTGCAGGCGTGAAATGCGTAATAGTATCTCTCTGGGAAATAGACGATAAAATCACTGCCGAACTGATGATGCGGTTTTATGATATGCTGCTGCAAACCGGCAATTCGCAATATTCGCTTAAATGCGCGCAACTGCATATAAAAGAAAAATATGTGTATCCTTACTACTGGACGGGCTTTAATGTTATAGGTTTAAATGAATTCAAAAATTAAAAAACACACTGGCAGAAATTTTATGAAAAAAATAGTCCACAGAACCAGCATTGCTATTTAAATCAAAATTTTCTCACCTCAATAGCCGAGCAATCAATTTCATTTCTTATAATAATTTTATACACTTTTAAAATCATCTCATACAATTTTTCGTCAAAATTTGAAATTAAATGATTTTGGGCGAGATGGATATTCTGATGGGTACTGTATTTTTTGAATGCAAATATTATTCTTAATTTTAAATTTTTGATATATTTACTTGAAATATGACTTGATGTATTGTATGATGATATTATAAAAATTAGTAAAATGTAGTTTGAAAAATAATATGAACAAAAAACAACTTTTAGAGAAATTAAGCGGTATTGAATGGACTGATTTTGAATGTAAGGAAGCAAGGGCTGAACTACCTAAAGATATTTGG
>JAGOBX010000137.1 GCA_017999075.1 Candidatus Babelota bacterium
AATGCTATTGTAATCATATATTTTATTTGATACTTCTTCAAGCGCCTGAACAATATTTAAATTTTCAGTATTTTCCGCAACCAGTAATTTATCGACTATTCTGTTAAATTCAAATTTATCCGTAGAATTACTTAAAAACCGTTCGATCTTATTTCCAATCATTGACCATAAATCAAGTTTATATTTAAAATAATTTAATTTTCCAATTAAGTCATTTAAAAAAAGTTTTATATATTTGATTTCTTTTCTTAATTCCGGAGAATTATCAAGTATAACTATAATATTATTTATCGAATTATATTTTTCGGTATATTTTACAGATATTGGTCTGGCCATAAAATTTGTTCTGAATTCTATTGTTGAATCACGGTTAACAGTAGAAGCAAAATTGTGAAAATCTGTTATTTCAGGATCAGAAAACCTTGTAAATCCTTCAAATACTTCAAAATGATTTTCATTTATATTCATTATATTGTTTGAATAAACATCTCTGATTTTAATATTTTCTATAATATGCGGAAACATTGATTTTGAATTAACGCTTAACACATCTATCACGTATTTGTCAGTTGTTTTATCATTAAATGCTAATGATACTATTGTATTGTTTTCAAAGTCAGCATAATAATACCTGTCTTTTTCTGATGCAATTCTATAACAGGCATTGGTTGTAAGAGACAAATCAGGCATAACAAAAATTTCTTCAATTTTCTTTTGACCAATATTGTATGCCCATAACTTAACTGTATTTTTTTTATTGATTAAATATATATATCCTCCGCTAATTATCATTTTTTTTAATTTAAATTCATTGCTTATTACAACACTGTCAGACAAAATCCCTTTTTGATTGAATATATTTATTACATTTTCAGGCTCATTATATATATATATGTTTGAACTGTCTGAAACAATATATTTTACTCCTGTAAGTATCTTATCCGGCCATATATTAACAGTAAATGTATCTCCAAAAGCAAAACATTTTAAGATTTCATTATTGGTTTTTGATGCTGCTGTCATATTTTTTTCTGCAAATCTTACAGGCACTTGTTCACCAGCAGTTGTAAAAACAGAAACAGGCGTAGTTCTGCCCTGAAATTTTAAATAAATCAAATTATTGACTATTTCAAAACTCTCAAGTTTGTCATTGGTAAATAATTGAAAATTAATATCTTTCTGTTTCATGAGATTATTGTCAAGAATAATCATTCTGTTTATATTAGACAATAAAACAAATAATTTATTGTTGTGGAAATTTATATCAAGAACTTTATTTTTTTCAAGTTTATGCGCAGCCGTTATCTGGTTGTTGTCATATTTCAATATTTCATTGTTTGTCGCGTCATAAATATAATAAAAATCACCGGAAGAATCAGATTTTGAAACAACTGATACAGCTCCGATTGTCCGCCGTTTACCTATATCAAGAAGGGTTCCTTCATATTCTCCTGTGTTTTTGCCGAATACAGATATTACATTAGTATCTCCGGTTTCTAAAATATCGGTTACCAAAATATTTTCACCTAGAATGCTGATTGAACCCGGTTTACCTATATTTTTTTTACCGAGCATAAATTCTCCAAGTAAGTTTCCCGAATCGTCAAATTTAAAAATTTTACCTGCGCTGTCAAGAACAAATAATATGCCGTTATCAAATTTCAAGTCCACAGGATTGCTGAAATAATTTTTTTCGAAATTATCTATCCTTAAAAGTTCATTACCGGCGCTATTAACTTTAACTATTGATTTATTTCCTGAATCTATATAATAAATATTTTCTTTGGGATCAACGCTTATATTGGTTATTCCAAAAGGTTTTATCGGATTTTTAGACAATTCATATTTTTTTATCAATTGTAAGGTTAGGGAATTATATAAATAAATACTATTATCTTTCATATCTGAAATATAAAGTTTCCCTTTGTTTTCCGCAATTCCATACGGAAAAACAAATCCGTTAAGTTTTTTTATCAGTTTATAATTATTATCAAATACACAAACTGATTTGTCTCCAGATGATACTACATAAAATATATTATCTTTTACTGCGAAATTAATCGGTGAAACGAACTTCTTATCATCATATTCAAGACTTTTTATAACGTTTATTTTTCTAACGTTAAACTTTCCTGAATTATCATTTCCAATCTCAAGATCTTTTCCTGACTTTAAATAATCTATTCTGTTTTTAATGAATTGCGTTTCTTTAATTCTTTGAAGTATTTCAACTGATTTTTCATAATCTCCAAGCATATAATATGTTTGGGCAAGCCAGTAATACGCTTGATTTTCATAAGGAAAAGTTTCAATTGATTTTTCGAAAAATCTTATTGCAGAACCAAAATCTTTAGAATTATATTGTTTGAACCCTTCGTAAAATTCATTACGTGCAGTCATAATTTGTTTGGTGGTTAATATCTCGCTGTAAACATACGGTTCAGTATCTGGTATTATTATCCCGTTAAAATTAATGGACATACCTGGCGAATTAAAAAAAATCAATACCGCAACAACTAATTGCAGACAAATAATTATTCTGCGTTTCATTGAATTTACCTCTGAACGCTAAATTTTTAAAGTTCTTAATTCTCTGTTAAAAATCTTCTATTTTAAAAAAATTTCCAAGAGAATTATCTATATCTTCCTGATCTTTTAAATACGTCTGAAGCTCTTTTTTTTCCTGTTCTTTTAAATAATCAAGAACGCTTAAAGAAATTTTCTTTGTTTTATAATCTATAGAAGAAATATTTGCCGTTATTTCTTCATCCTGTTTAACTACGTCTTCAGGCCCTTTAACATTTTTTTCTGTTAACTGAGAGATATGAATGAATCCTGTATATTCATCCGTAATTCTAACTATAACTCCAGCTTTTAATATTTTCAAAACCTTGCATTTAAATGTTTTATTTTTCTCGAGTTTTTTGATTTCATCCATCCATGGATCTTTTAAAGTATCCTTTATGCTTAGCACAATCTTGTTGGATTCTTCAATAACTTCAATGATTTTGACAATTATATTATTCCCTATCTTAAAATGTTTTTCAAGATTATCTATTTCGTTCCATCCAACTAATTTTCTCGGAACTATCCCCATCAACCCGTTCTGCAGTTGAACAATTAAAAAATTCGGTTTAATGTCTGAAATTATCCCTTCAACCGCTTCGGAATTGGCCATTTTTTCTTTTACAAACTGCCATGGATTAAGTTTTCTTTGTTTTAAACTCACTATTATATTTTTCTTTTCTCGTGAAAAATCAATAACCTTAACCGTAATTCCATCGCCTATCTTAAAATTTTCTTTTTTATCTTTAATCCATGCAATCTCTCTTGAAGGTAAAAAAGCCATTATTCCTTCTTCTAATTTTATTGTTATTCCTTTCTGATCGATTTTAAAAATTTTTCCAAACACGCTTTTATCTTTTTGATATTTTGTTTCAGCTGTTTCCCAAGGATCAACAGTCAATTGTTTCACTCCAAGTCCGATTTTCTTTGTTTCCTTATCCATATCAAGAATCTTAACCTGGATTTCCTGGCCTGTCTTATATAATTGATTTATATCATCAACAAAACCCCAACTAACATTGGTTATATGAAGAAAACCTGTTACTCCTCCTAATGAAATTACAGCTCCGAATTCCATTATTTTTTGGATATTGCCGGAAAGAATGTCTCCTGGTTTATAACTGCTAAAAAAAATCTCGGCAGCTTTTTGTTCTTCTTCTTCAATCAATTGGCGCCGCGATAACGAAACTTTTTTCTTTTCCTTATCTATATCTGTAATTTTAAATTCATAACTTTTATTCAAATATAATTCTGGTTTAGTGATTTTATGTTTTCCAAGCTGGGATATATGTAAAAAAGTCGGAATTCCAATATCAACAATAAACCCGTTTTTAACTATTTCAATAATTTTTCCAGTAATAGGTTTGTTTTCCGCCTTCAATTCTTCAATTTTCTGCCATGCATAGATTTGTTTTCCTATTCTATAAGATAGTTCGAGGCCTCCTTCATCGCTTTCCATTCTCCTTATAAAAACCTTTATATCATCGCCTACTTTAGGAGGATTATTTTCAAATTCTTCAATACTTATCAATCCTTCAGACTTTGCGCCGATATCAACCAGAACATCTTCTTTGGTAACAAGAATAACTTTTCCTGTAACAACAGTCTTCTCTTTTAAATCTTTCAGGTTATCTTCAAAAAGCAAGGTAAATTCTTCATAATTAGAAATATTTTTTTTTTGTGCTTCATTAACCGAAACCGAAATATTTTTTTCTTCAGAATCAGGTTTATAAGCTTCAACATTTTCTTCTTTTTCAACAACATTATTCTGAAAATTATTTTCTTCGGAAATTTCATTTTCATTTTTCTTAGATGCCGTTTTATTAATAAAATCAGATTTTTCTGTATCGGTTTTTTTTGTTCCATCAGGATTATCTTCATTCATAAAATTAAACATCATACTTTTTCCGTTTTCTTCAAGCGAAGTAAAGGCGTTATTATCAATATTAGCATTGCTCATTATAAAAACTCCCCATTATGTTAAATTATTTATTATTATTATCAATTTTTTTAATTTTGTCAACTACATCTTCAATAATCCAGCCAGGAGTTGACGCTCCTGCCGTTATCCCTACAATTTTAACATTCTCAATCCATTCTTTTTTAAACTCATCAAAATTTTCAATATGAACAGTATTTAAATTTATTTTCTTGCAAATCTGATACAATCTTGTGGTGTTAGCGCTGTTTTTCCCTCCGATTACTATAACTATATCAACTCTTTTAGCCAAATCTGCGCTGCTGTTCTGTCTTTTTTCAGTTGCCTCGCAAATAGAATTATAAATTTTTAATTCTTTGTTTTTTTCTATCAGAGCTGAAATGCATTCTTTAAAATTATCAAGAGTCTGAGTGGTCTGAGCAACTACTCCTGCTTTATTTTGAAACTTTTCAATTTTTTTCACATCGTCAGCTTTTTCTATAACAATTACCTTTGACGTAAAAGTTTCAAGCAAGCTGTTTACTTCAGGATGATTTTTATCTCCAACTATTACAGCCTGATAATTTTCATTCAATAATGATTCAATATAATCTTCAATTTTTTTCACAAAAGGACACGTAGAATTTATAACCTTCAATCCGAGACCTTCGGCGCGCTTAAGCGATTGCCTTGACACTCCATGAGATCTTATAATTAACACTGCATCTTTGATATCCGTTATTTCATCTATATTGTTAACTCTTATCGCTCCAAGATTTTCAAGTTCTTTAACTACGCTCGGATTATGTATTATATCACCCAGTATATAAACTTTTGTTTCCGGCTTCTTTTGTTTGAGAATATCATAAGCTGCAGTAACAGCCCTTTTTACTCCAAAACAGAAACCGGAATTTTCAGCCACAAATATTTCCCGAGTATGAATATGACGCATTATCTATATCTGCCTCATTTTTTCCAATATTTTTATACTTCATTTTATAAAGATTACATGAACTTAATAATTTCTTTTACAAGTGTTTCAAACTTTTGTTTTACAGCATTTGCGGTTTCCATAACTTCAGTATGCGTCAGAGCCTGATCAAGTATTCCCGAAGCCATATTGGTTATACATGATATACCTAGTGTTCTCATACCTGCATGAGCCGCAGCTATTACTTCAGGAACTGTCGACATTCCTACAGCATCAGAACCCCATTTTCTCATCATTTTAATTTCTGCAGGAGTTTCGTATGACGGACCCGCATTTCCGCAATATATTCCGCGCTTAACAGATATTCCCACCTTTCTGCTTAAACGTTCCGCAAGCTTAATATATTCCCGGTCATATGCAAAAGTCAAATCAGGAAAACGCGGACCGAGTTCATCTATATTGTCTCCTATTAACGCATTGGTTCCTGTATTATTTATATGGTCAGTAATCAGCATCAGATCTCCGGGTTTAAATTTTTTGTTCACTCCGCCGGCCGCATTTGTAATAATTAATTTTTCAACTCCTATAAGTTTTAATGTCCTTACTCCATAAGTTACTTCTTCAACAGAGTATCCTTCATAATAATGAAATCTTCCCTGCATTGCGCATACAACTTTGTCAGACAATTTTCCTATTATCAGCTGTCCTTTATGACCGGCAATTTTAGACAATGGAAAATTAGGTATATCACTGTATTTCAATATAACTGAATCCTGAATTTCTTCACCGAGTCCTCCCAATCCTGAACCCAATATGAGTCCTATCTCAGGCGTTTCTTTAATAAACGGTTTTATATAATCAACCGTTTCTTTAAGTTTTTTCAAAACTTTATTCATCTAATATATGGCCCCCTAAATATTTAAATATATTTTATTCATAAAAAAATGAAATATTATTTTCAACAATTATACTATATTTTTAATCTACTCAATATTTAAATTAATCTTTTTGATTTTCAACGGCAGTTTAACAAAAAAAGTGGTTCCTTTTCCTTCATCATTACTTTTATACCATATTTGTCCGTTATGTCCTTTTTCAACTATATATTTCGTTATTGATAACCCAAGTCCAAGCCCTTCATTATGATAATTTATATCTCCGGCCTGTAAAAATTTTTTAAATACTTTTTCCTTATCAGTAAAATCGATTCCCATTCCATCATCTTTAATTTTCAGAAGTAAATTGTTATCTTCTATATCAGCTGATATATTTATATTACCTGCGCACTGCGTAAACTTGACTGCATTATCCAGAAGACACGCTAAAGCCATTTTCATCATATTATAATCATATTCTAAAACAATTTTATCAATTTCCTTTGCTATATTATTTGTTAAAATTATACGTTTTTCATTTACTGCATTTTGTAATTCCAAAATAATTTCATCTATCAATTTTCTCAATCTGAAAGACGTGTATATAAAAGTATATTTTCCTGATTCCAGTTCTATAACCAGCAGAATTCTATTAATTATAAATTCCATTTTAGATGATTCGTCTGCAATTATTTTTATGAAATCATTTTTTTCAGTTTCTTCCAATTCCATAGAATCAGACAGAAGCGTATCAGTATAAGCTTTAATCGAAGTAAGCGGAGTTCTAAGTTCATGGGATATTAAATTCAAATAATCTGATTTCATCTTATCAGCTTCTTTCAATTCATCAAATGCCTTTTGAATTTTATCATATAACTCCGACACTAACCCGAGATTTTTCGTAAGTTCAATATTTTTCTGATCAAGTTCTGAAATTAAACTTGCGTTTTCGAGAGATATCAAAGCGGAATTACGAAGGACTCTAAGTATTGTTAACTCTTTGTTGTTTAAATCAGTTTTATTACGTTTTGGTCCTAACAAAAACAAAATTTTATTATTGTTTTTATTAGTTATCGGCATTATATATTTTATATTTATTTTTTTTATTTCATTAAAAAAAACAGGCTGTTCAATTAAATCTATCGGAAGTTTGTCGTCAATCTCAAACAATTCATTTTTTTCATTTATCAAACTCAACTCATCATTGTCAACAGGAATAATTTCCTTATTTAATGATGCAGCTGAAATTCCGAACATATTTTTAATTTTAAAATAATCCGGCGTTTCATTTTTATCATACTCTACAAATACAAGAGGTTTAAACTGAAAATGTCCGAGTATAAAATAATATAATGTTTTTTTTATGTTTTCAGGATTCAATTGCTGTGAAAATTCATTGGAAATGTCGAATATATTCAACAAATCCAATTCCTGTTTCATATTTTTTTCTTTTTCAAAATCAAAATTTTTTTTATATTTTTCAACGTCAATTTTAAGTTTGTACAGTAATATTTTAAGTTTTCTATTCTGCTCGTTCAATTCATCAATATCAGTTATTTTATCCAATTTTTTCCCCTTAACATCCGTTAATTTACGAAAGTTAATTTATAAAAAAACCTTAATAATTACAAAATTAATAAATATTATATTTTTCAAATATATTTAATCGAACAATACCGGCATTTATTATTCTGCCTTAAAATATTTTGTCAGAATCAGCCTATTTCCAATTTCACGATCACGTTCATATTCAACTTTATCCATAAATTTTTTTATTATATATACTCCCAATCCCCGATTTTTTCTTGATTTAATATGTTCTTTCATATTAACATTCCCGAACTTTTCCATATCAAAACCTTCGCTGAAATCTGTTATCTGAATATTAATTTTCTGCATATCAACAAAAATTTTTATATAAATTTCTTCATCATTTTTTAATTTATACCCGTGTTCAATAATATTGGCCACAGCTTCATCGAGCACGAGAGTTATCTGCATTACTATATCTTCAGAAAATTTATTAAGTTCGGATATATGTTTAAT
>JAGOBX010000138.1 GCA_017999075.1 Candidatus Babelota bacterium
TCTTGAAAATATAAATGGACCATATAATTATGAATTAGTCGTATATACTGCTGCTCCGGATATTCTGTCTCCGGTTAAACAAAAAGGAATTTTAGAAAAGATTATTGAAATGCATAAAATAAAAGATTCTACAGAAGATATATTGAATGATATAAGTTTGTGTAAAAACAATTTGATGCCTCCAGAATTGGTAAAAGAAATATCCGGGCTGATTTGTTCTAAACAAAATGTTTTTAAAGTATATTCTGATTATAGAATTCAGATTGTAAAATCTAATCAGATAGATTTTGATGATATAATTTTTTATATAGTAACAATTCTGCAGAAAAATATCGGAGTGACAGAACATTATCATAAAAAATACAAATTTTTTTTAATAGATGAATATCAGGATACAAATTATGCGCAGTATCTGTTTGCATTGAAAATAGTAGAAGAAAGTAAAAATATTTTTGCTGTAGGGGATGACGATCAAAGTATTTACGGATGGCGGGGAGCTGATATTACTAATATTTTAAATTTTAAAGATGATTTTAAAGATGCTCTTATTATTAAATTTGAACGTAACTACAGGAGTAGCGCCAATATTCTTATGGCTGCCAATAATATCTTTAAGGAAAAAGATGCTGCCATAAGGAAAGTATTGAAGGTTAGCGGAAATTATACTATAGGGAAAGCAGGACTTGGCGAAAAAATTATAGAGTACCAGGCAGAGAATGAAAAAGAAGAAGCGGAGTTTTGCCGATATATAATATCTGAGACTGTATCTCAAAACAAAAAAACTGTTCTTGAAAAATTAAAAAAAATATTCGATGAAATTAATGGAGAACTTTACAGCGCTACAAACGAAATGCTGAATGCTTACAATTATCTTTCCGAATATACAATTCAGTTATGGAGTAAAACTGTAGAATGGGTGAATACCTATAATATTGTTGCCAATAATTTGGATTTTGAAAATGTTAATCTGCTTATAAAAACATTCTACGATTTTAATAATTTGTTCAATATGACTTTTGAATTTAAAAAAACCGAACAGGAAATTTTAGAAAGTTTTTTTTGCAGATTGAAAGATAAAATGCATTATTTATTCGGTCAGTCATCTTTATATAGAAAATTTGCCGTTTTTTATAGAGTAAACTCTCAAAAAGAAATTTTTAAAACAGTTTTTAATGAATCCGGAATACCTTTTATTGAAGTTGGGAACAATAAACTTTTTGAATTCAGGGAAATTCAGAATATATTGTCTTTACTGAAAATTATTACAGGTTACATAAAACTATATTCTTACGGGCAATTGACTAATTATTTTTATTTAAACAATGAAATAACTAATATTTCATATCTTCCTTTTTATAAAGTTCCGGATAAAGACAGGGCAGCTTTGGAATATTGCCCGGAAAATATTTTTTTGTTATCATCGGATTTTATAGATGCCAATAAAAATGTTCTGTCTGTTCAGAGTTATTATTTTTTAATCAATATGATAAAATTATGCGAAGATATATATCACAATTACATTGATAAAAAAATAAATTATTGTTTTCAGAAAATTATAGATTATCTTGATTATACCTCAAAAATGTATCAGGATAATCCGAGCAGTAAACAGTTGAGAAAGAATATAGAATCGTTTAGAATGATAATGACGGATTTTGAATTGCATTCTTCAAAAGATAAATCCCAGACATTATTCAATTTTTGCAAATATATAATTTATAGAAGTTCCGACCAGCAGTCTATGGATATTTATAATGACGGAGTTTATTTGATGACACTTCATTCTGCAAAAGGTCTGGAATTTGAAAATGTATTTTTTACAGGACTTGAAGAAGACGTGTGCCCTTATAAATGGCCGAGTTTGAATAAAATAGGCAATAAAGAGCTTGATGAAGAAAAACGGTTATTTTATGTTGGAATAACAAGGGCTCAGGAAAAACTTTATCTTACATATGCCAAAAACAGGAATTGGTACGGCAAAAAAGTTAAACATAAACCGTCCAGATTTCTAAGGTACATACCTGCAGATTTAATACAAAAATAATTGATTTTTTTATTATAGGTATATAATATATATCTTTTAAAATAAAATTCTTAAAAATATGATTTTATATTATGCAGAATAAGCCAACAGTATTAATTGCGGATGATTCGCCGCTTGTAAGGTATCAATTGGTTGATATATTTGAGGATTTGGGGTTTGATATTATAGGAGAAGTTTCGAATGGTAATGAAGCAATAATTTTATATAAAGAAAAAAAACCTGATTTTGTAACTCTTGATATACTAATGCCTGAAAAAAGCGGACTGGAAACTCTTGAAGAAATAATTAAACTGAATCCAGCAGCAAAAATTATTATGATAACGGCTTTAGGTAAACAGGAAATTATTTCAAAGTGTTTAAAAAAAGGCGCATCTGATTTTATATTAAAACCTTTTAATCCGCTGCTTATCAAAGAAACTTTTAATAGACTAATGAAATTTTAAGATTGTTTTGTTTTAATTAAATTAAACCTATAATTTTTCTTGTTTTTTTAAAGACAATTAGTAAGAATTAATATTTCTGTGAAACTTGACAAAAAGTTGAGAATAGAGTATATTATTAATATGAAATGGAATATTATTCTATCAGTTTATATAATATTTTTATTTAATATTTCAGGGCATTCCGCAGAAAAAAAAGAAGTCAAATTAGTGCATTTAATAGTTTCTCCTGAAATGATTGGTTCTAACGATAATATTTTGATTAAACCTATACCTTCTCCTGATGGCAAAAAAATAATTTTTACAAATAATAATTATGATAAAATATGGATAAAAAAAATTAATGATGATGAAAAACCTGAATTGATTGTTTCCGAACCAGGTTGCGGATTAAATTCAATGTGGATTGACAATACAAATATTTATTATATTACAGGCGTGGAAAAAGAAAATAAAAGATATAAATTTACTATATACTCAATGGATATAGTTTCAAAAAAAATTGACAGACTTACTCCTTTATCAAGTGACAGGCGGATACCGTCTGTAATAAACGGGCAAATAATATTACCGTATGTTAAAAATGATTCGAATTCAAAATTGATGAATCCGGCTAAATTAAACAATCTTGCGGATGATTTTTTAAACTCTTTATTTTTTGATAAGTTTAGTTCTGTTGAAGAAGTAAAAAAAAATAAACAATATATTATTTTAAATAAAAAAAAATATGCCAATATTACTGAATCTGATGTTCAGACATTATATTATATTGATGGATTGAAATTATATAAAGCTGATATGGAAACAGGACGCATTTCATTAATAGACAATAGGGTGTACAGTTATAGTGTTTCTCAGGATAAAAAGTTTCTTGCATATTGTAAGAATAATGACGTGGTAATTTATAATGTCAGTTCAAAATCAAAAAAAATAATCAATGACGCTTCCCAACCATCATGGATGAATTCTGACGCTTTAATTTATATTAAATCAGAGGATGACGGGCACAAAATAACAGGTTCTGATATTTATAAAAAAAATATTGCTGATAATTCTGCGGAAATAAATATTACCCGTACGAAAACAGAATTTGAATATCATCCGTTTTATGAGCAGTCGAATAACAGAATTTATTATAGTTCATTATCGGATAATTCCATAAAATATATTGAGTTAAAATAAAAACTTGGAGGTTTGCCATGCAGAAGAAAATTATTATTTTAATGGTTTTTGTATTGTGTTTTTCTTTTTATATTAACGCTGCGGATGATTTGAAAAATATTGTTATCTGCATAGATGCGGGACATGGCGGAACCGATCCAGGCGCAAAAGGGATTCAAGGATTAAAAGAAGCTGAGACGGTTTTAAAAATAGCTAAGTTGGTTCAGTCTAAACTTGAAAGTAAAGGCGCTGTTGTAGAAATGACCAGGGAAACCGATTCTGTAATGTCTTTATCTGCAAGAACAAATCTTGCCAATGCGGTTAAAGCAGACAGATTATTATCAATTCATTTAAATGCGTTTAATACTAAAGCTAATTATACATTAACGACTGTGTATTTGACAGCTCAGCCTTCATCGAACAGTACTAAAATTGCGGCATTTATAGCTAAAGATATAAATACAGAAATAGGTCTTGGATTTGCTTCTTCAAATTTTTCTCCTGCTATTTCCGGTGTAAGAAAAGAAAATTTTCATATGCTTCGTGAATCGTCAATGCCTGCGGTTTTGACTGAAAGTTCTTTTATCGATTATCCTGCTGAAGAAATAAAACTTACGGATCCTAAATATATAGAAAAAGTTGCTCAGATAATTTTTACTGGAATTTGCAAACATTATGGAGTTCAGCCTGAAATTCAAACTGTTCAAAAATCTTCGTTAAACATAACAGTAGCTGATAAAACTGATAATGCGAAAGTTTTGGAAAACGTTACAGTTTCTGCAATATTTTCCGGCGGCGGCGTTATAGAACTTTTAACTGATAAAACAGGAAAAGTTTTATTTACAGGTTTAGTTCCAGGGAAAATATCCGTTAGGATTAAACATCAGAATTATAAAGAAGCGCTTTTTGAAAATGTAGAATTGAAATCAGGACAGACCACCACATTAAATTTGTTTGCTGAGGAAAGAACAGGTTCTATTATCGGTATTATAACTGATGCCAAAACAGGAACAAGACTTGTTAATGTTAAATGTTCGTTGATATTCAATAATAGTGTTGTAAAAACAGGAAATACCGGTGCTACAGGTGTGTATAAATTTGAATCTGTTAAATGCGGAGATTATTCGGTTAAAGCTGAATTTGACGGATATGCTGCTGCAATTCAAACGATTCAAGTTTCCGCTGATTTAGAAAAATGGAATTCCATAAAATTAAATCAGGATATTAAAATCAAATCAGAAATTTCCGGAATAGTTAAAGACGCTGTTACAGGCGAAGCTATTTCAGGAGCTAAGATGACATTATATAAAGGAACAGTTTCAACAAATTCTGTTTATTCCGGAGTTGACGGAAGTTATGTTTTTAAAAATCTGGATAATGCAACGTATAAAATTCAATGTAAACCTAAAAGTATTTATAAAACAAAAACAATTTCATCAATTAAACTTGGAGAAAATGAAACCAAACAAACAGACTTTATTTTAATGAATCCTGAAACTCCAGGGTCCATCAACGGTTACGTTTATAGAATTAAAAATAATAGAAAAGTAGCTGTAATGAGCGAAGAAATTAAAATTTATAAAGCAGGTAAAATGGAAGCTGTATGTCAAACAGGATGGGGTGCTACTGCCGGAATGTTTCGTGTAGATAATTTGAAAGCAGGGAAGTATGATATTCACGTGGCTGGAACTATAAAAACTTCGACTGTAAGCGCAGGAAAAACAGTTAACCCAAGCATAAAAATTGAATAATCTTGAGGGAATATGCCTTTGAAAGGTTTTATTTTAATTTGGCAAGTTATCCGGGATAATAGAATTTTTTGTAAACAAATTGTATACAAAGTCAAAAGTAAATAACGACGGGGTTCTATGAAATATTTTTATATTGTATTTTCAATAATAATATTATTATGTTTGGCTGTATACTTTTCTTTTTACAAAAAACAATCTGATTTGTGTTTTGAATGGAAAGCCGGAGATAAATATGAGATCAGTTATATTATTGAAAAAAATTTTTATATTGAAAATAAAATAAGCGACACTGATTTTACTGAAATTGAAATATCAGACACTTCGGTTTATACAAGAAAAAAATTTTTTTATGTAACATCTGAGTCATCAGGATATTTTCAGGATGAATTAGAAAAGTCAGATGTAAAAGTTTTACCTGAAATTGAATTATTTCTTGATAAGTATTTTATAAAAACAAAAGATAAATCTTTTGCTTTATTCCCTTTTGTTTTGCCTGGAAAAATTCCTGTTGCTTGTTCATGGTATTATAAATTTTCTGCAAAATTTTTTGATATAAATGAATTTGAACTTATTTCTAAATTAGATAATTTTAATGAAAAATCAGCGGAAATATCATTCAAAATAAAAGAAACTAATATTAAACATTATGATGAAAACGGATTTGAATATAATTCGAAATTATCCGGTAAAGGAACGGGAATATTTGATTTGAAAACTAAATTTTATTCTAAATTCAGTTTTGAAATAAAAATAGAAACCGATATTTTCAAATCAGGAGAATTATATCAAAAATCTTCAATAACATTTTATCCGCAATTTAAAATTGGTAAAATTGATTGAATTATTTTTTTCTGAAAAAAATAATTAGTTTCGTTTTTTAAAATTAAAAAGAATATTTGTGTTATAGAATATGCTTGATGTGCACTGTCATTTATATGACGAAAAATATGATGATATATTAACTGAAGCAGTTGCTTCGGAATTATCTGTGATAGTTAATTCTGGCGATTGCATTGATGTGATTGAAAAATGTAAAGCAATGTCGGATAAGTTTTCAAATCTTTATTTTTCAGCAGGAGTTCATCCTCATAATGCTGAAAAAGATAAAAAAAAAATATCCGAGATTTTCCATTCCATAAATCATCCTAAATGTATTGGAATTGGAGAAATAGGATTGGATTATTATTATTCATTCAGTGAAAAAAATGTACAAAAATCAGTATTTGAAAATCAGATAAAAATTGCTGCTGATAATAAAAAAAATATGATAATTCATTCGAGAAATGCTGAAAAAGAGGTCTATGATATTTTAAAAGAAATAAATTCTGTTAATGTACTTGTTCACTGCTATACAGGTCAGATTGAAATTCTTGAAAAAATGATTGAATGCAAAAATTTTTATTTCAGCATTGGCGGAATGATAACTTTCAAAAAAAATCAGAATATAATTGAAATTTTAAAATTGATTCCTCTTTCAAAACTTCTTGTTGAGACTGATTCTCCGTATCTAACTCCACTCCCCCACCGAGGGAAAATCAATATGCCTAAGTATGTTGAATTTATTTATTTGAAAATAAGCAGTATTTTAGGTATTAATTTTCCAGAGCTTGATAAATTAATAGAAGATAATTTTAAAAAATTTTCAGGAATTAGTTTATGATTGAATTGTTTGGAAAAAATTGGCAATCAGTAATTATTTATTGAGTTTGCGACTAAAAGTGCCGTATAGTCAAAAGTCAGTATTTAAAAAACAAACTGATTTAGTAATATTTGTTTTATGCATAACAATAATGTTTTCAATAACTCGAAAATTTAATTATTAAAAAGTGATTAAAAATGACTTTTGACTATACGGCACTTTTAGTTCGGCACTTTTAGTCTTTTAGTGGCACATAAGAAGTTATCGGACTGTATCCGTCATTTTATTTTAAAATTTTTATTGTAATTCTTCACCATTTTTCCGAATGATTTATCCTTTTTACGCTTTTCATGATATGACATTTCATAGAATTCAGATTCTCTTATTATTTTAAGAAAATTTTTATATCTGCTTTCTTCAATTTCCCCCATTTTTACAGCTTCAATTATTGCACAGTCTTTTTCGTGAGTATGTGTACAGTCATTGAAACGGCATTGTTGAGAATATGAATAAAACTCATCGAATGTCTGAGTTATTCCATCTTCAATTTCAAAATTCCCAAGTTCTCTTATCCCTGGAGTGTCAATGAAAATGCTGCCGGAATCAAGACATATAAGTTGACGTCTTACTGTGGTATGTCTGCCTTTTCCGCCTTTCTCACGCACTTCGTTAATTTTAAAAACATTTGAACCTATCAACTTGTTAAGTAAAGAAGTCTTTCCAACGCCGGATTGTCCTAACAGGCAATATGTTTTCCCAATTAAAAGAATTTTCAACAATTCTTCTAATCCCTTTTCAGCAATATTACTAATAAGCAGATATTGATTTTTCAGTTTTAATAGATTACTTTTCAAATTTGCTAATTCTGAAGAAGATAGCAGATCAATTTTACTAAAAACAACTATAGGTTGAATTCTGTTTTCATTAAGCATAACGAAATACCTATCCAGCAGATTGAAATTGAAATGTTCTGCCGACTGCAGAACTATTCCGAAATCAATATTAGCGGCGATTAACTGAAAATCTATTCGTTTACCTGATTCCTTGCGTTTCAATAAAGTTTTACGAGGCAAAACAGAATGAATTACTGCAAGTGTGTAATTGTTCAATGCTTGTATTGAGACCCAATCTCCGACCGTAGGCAGAACAGTTGAGTCTTCTGCATCAAATAAAAATTTTCCGGTAAGTTCTGCTAACATTTCATAGCTACCATCGGAAACTATCTAGCTATTTTTGTTGACTTCAATTACTCTTGCAAGTAAAAAGTCATCTTTAGTATACTCGTCAGC
>JAGOBX010000139.1 GCA_017999075.1 Candidatus Babelota bacterium
CTGAAATATTTCTTTTATCCCTATCTCTGTCTTTAATCTTTTCCTTATTCCTGATACTGCCTGAATCGCTTTTATGCTCTGCCCTCCCATTTCAAAAAAATTATCATTAATTCCTATATTTTTGATTTTCAAGATATCTTCAAAAATAGATATAATGAATTTTTCATTCTCATTCGTAGGAGCAGTATACTCTGATTTTAACAATTGCAAATTTTCTGTCGGTTTTGGTAAATTTTTTTTATCAATTTTTCCATTTCTGTTTAATGGCATTTTTTCAATTTGAATCATAAACGATGGAATCATATATGAAGGTAATTTCTCAGATATAAATTTTCTCAACTCATTTATATCAATTCGTGCATCAGAAGTATAATAAGCAGCCAATTCATTGTTTTCCGTAACAATAACTACTATTTCTTTTACACCAGAATATTCAGAAATACGATTTTCTATTTCACCTGTTTCTATACGATATCCGCGTATTTTAACCTGCTGATCAATCCTTCCCAAATATACGATTTCACCATTTTCAAGGTAAACTCCTGCATCACCTGATTTGTATAGTTTCATTTTTTTATCAAACACATCAAATAAAATAAAACGTTCGTAATTCAATTCAGGTCTTTTCAAATAACCCCGGCAAACTCCATATCCGCCAACAAAAATTTCACCGGGTATTCCAATTGGGACCACATTCAAATTTCTGTCAAACAAAAATATATTTAATGAAGGGATTGGTTTTCCAATATTGCTTTTCCCATTTTCAATTTCTTCAACAGTAATTTTTTTAAATGTAACGTGCACTGTAGTTTCAGTTATGCCATACATGTTGATCAATTCAACTTCAGGATACATAGCATGAAATTTACCAAGCAGCGCAGGTTTCAATGCTTCTCCTCCAAATATTACATATCTAATTGCAAGTTCTGATTTTTTTCTATGAAGCGCAACTTCCATAAGATTATTAAACGCACCTGGAGTCTGATTCAATACAGTAACTTTATTATCCAATAAAATATTATAAAAAGAATATGTATCTTTCGCTTCATCCGCAGAAACTATTATCAGTTTGCCTCCATACAAAAGCGCTCCATACATTTCCCATACAGAAAAATCAAAACAATAAGAATGAAATAATGTCCATACATCTTTATCAGAAAAAACAAATTGAAAATTATGAGGAAACATCAAACTGACTACATTTCTATGTTCTATCATAGCGCCTTTAGGAACTCCAGTTGTTCCTGACGTATAAATTATATATAACAAAGATTCTGGTTTAATACGGATATCGGGATTCGTTTTTTTATCATAGCTTAACACCGCTATATTTAAGGATTTTATTCCGTACTTTTCATTTTCAAAAGATATGCTGCTGTCACAAGTAAGTATTATTCTGCAATTTGAATCCCTTATCATAAAACTCTTCCGTTCATCAGGATATGAAATTTCCAGCGGCAGATAAGCGCATCCGGCTTTTATTATTCCTAGTATGGCTATTATAATATTCTCAGAACGCTCTATTTCAAGAGCTATTATTTCTTCTTCTTCAACCTTGATAATATCAATTAAATAATTGGCTATACAATTTGATTTTTCATTAAGTTCAGCATAAGTCAGTTTTATATTCTTGAAAACAAGCGCTACAGCATCAGGTCTTTTTGCCGCCTGTTCTTCAAACAAATCAACAATGGTTTTATCAAACGGATAATCCGCAATTCGATTATTAAATTTTTTTATTATTTCAATTTCTGCTAACGGTATAATATTAATTTGACCTATCTTCATTTCTATATTTTTTATCAAAGATTCCAGTAAAGCAATAAAATGTCCGAACATTTTATTAATACGTGTTTCCAAAAATATGTCAGTGTTATATTCAATAAAACACTGTATCTTTTCATCCTTTGTTTCCGAAAAGATAAAAGTTATATCAAACTTACTGCTGTTCGACTCAAGTTCTTTAGTTTTCAAAATTGTTCCGCATATATTGAATTCAACAGATTCATTATTCTGCAAAACAATCAAAACATCAAATAAAGGCGAACGGCTTGTATCCCTTGCAAGTTTTAGATCATCCACAAGTCTGTCAAACGGATAAATCTCATTATCATAAGCTTCAATTGCTGTGTTTTTTACAGAAAACAAAAACTGTTCAAATGTCATTTCGGAATCAATATAATCACGGAGCGCAACAGTATTTAAATAAAGTCCGATTTGATTTTCAAATAAAGGATGAATTCGTCCGGCTAATGGCGTCCCTGTTATTATATCATTCTGATTCGTGTAACGGTATAACAATACTTTCACTGCAGCAGTAAGAGTTATAAAAAGACTGGTTCCTTTATCTTTACAGATATTTTTTATTCCTGCAGTAATCTCATTGTTTATTGAAAAACTCAATGTTTTTCCATTGTATGTTTTCACTTCAGGCCTATTATAATCAGCAGGAATCTGTAAAGAAGGAATATCTCCGGAAAATTTATTCAACCAGTATTCTCTAACTTTACCTATTTTTTCAGTACGCAATAATTCATTCTGCCAGGCGGCGTAATCTTTGTATTGAAGTTTCATAGCGGCAAGAATGGGCTCTCTATTTTCAATCCGAGATTCGTATAATTCCATTATTTCTTTCATCATAACATTCATTGACCAGCCGTCGGATATTATGTGATGCATATTAAATAACAACAGGTATTTATCTGCTGCTGTTTTTAATATTTTTATTTTCATTAGCGGGCCTGTTTCCAAATTGAATTGAGAATTGATAATTGAGAATTGATAATTGAGAATTAAAGATTCCGAATTATCTGTTTTTGAAATATCTTCGTATTCAAAATAATTTTCAAATTTCAATTTTTCTTTATCTACTATTTTTTGTTTGGGTTCTCCATTAATCGTAACAAAAACAGTTCTCAATATTTCGTGACGATCAATAAGTTCATATACAGCATTACGCATATAATCAGCATAAAAATTGCCATTAATTTCAATTAATGCGGGAATATTATATGCAATGTTTTGACCTTCAAATTGAGATAGTATCCAAAACCTGCGTTGTGCGTTTGATAATTCGTAATATTCTTTATTTTCACAAAGGCTGATCGATTCATATTCAATTTCATCAGACTTTTTTTGAATTTCTGAAAGTATTTTTTTTATTTCGACTTTATTTTCACGCAAAGTTTTAAGCATTTCAGCGGTAAGTATATTTTTTGAATCGATTATCTTTATATCATTTTCTTTTAAAAATATATTCACGCCTTTCTGTTTTAATTCATAAAGACAGGAAATGATATTCATAGATTAATGTTTTCCTCTTTTTTTATCAAATATTTAATTGTATAATATTCTTCGTTGTGAAATTTTTCAAAAAAATCTATAAGTTTATCTTTAAACAATGGGTTATTTGACAGTTCAAAAAAAATTTCCACCACATCATCATTTGACAAACCTTTATCTGAATTATATAAAATAAAAAATTCTTCATCAGGCTGTTCAGGCAATATTTTAATTCCGTATAAATCAGGATTCTCATAAATTCTGCTACCCTTATTAAGCATAAAAATGTGCAGACGTAAAATTCCGATTTTCTCGGCATTTTTAACCAAAAATTCCACTGTATCTGATATTTCTTTTTTTGTCTCGGAAGGGAATCCTAAAATAATATTCAGTTCAACCAACACTCCATTATCATAACATATATCAAGAAGCTTTTGAGCTGTATCAGCTTCAAATCCTTTGTTCATTAAATTAATAATTCTTTGATTGGCAGATTCCATCCCAAAAGAAAGCATAATCATTCCGGCTTCAGAAGCAGGTTTTATAAGTTCTTCAAATTTTTTTTCCAAACGAGCCATTGACCCGAAATATACCTTAATATTATTATTTTTTAAAAATCCAGTCAGTTTTTTTAACATTTTCGGAGAGATTGCTTCATCATATATAGGAATAACTGTAACATCATAATTATTTTTATAATTTAACAACGACTTTTCAACAGTGTCATAAGGCAATTCCCGAAACTTTTTATCAAGTATATCTGCATGAACGCAAAACGAGCATTTACTCCAATAACATCCCCTGTTTGTCAGCAAAGGTGCGGAAATAAACGGTGAAAAATATTTTTTACCCAGAGGAATTCCGGTTAAATCCAATACGGGCAATTTATTAACATCTATTATTTCTTTTTTCCGGTTTATAATTATTTTGTTTCTGATTTTATCGTAGTACACCAATCCTGGTATTTTTTTTAAATATTCAACATCATTAATATTTTGACATAATTCAAGCAATGCTTCTTCTCCTTCACCTATTACTCCAAATGGATTCAAATAAGAAATAATATTTCCGATTTTATCGTCTGTCACAGAATATATGTTATCGGATAATTGAAAAAATGTTGAAAATAAACCGCTAAAAAATGCTCCGCCTGTAACAATAGGAATATTAAAATTTTTTTTAATAATGTTGACTAATTGAAAATAAGGATTTATTTGAGTATAAAAACTTATTGATATTCCAATTATATCAGGCTTAACAGAAAAAATTTCATTAATAATTTCGTTCTTATAATAATCATAATAAATACTGTTTTCAAGATTTTCATAAATGGCAGTATTAAATTCTCCGCATAAACTAATAATATTAGGATAATTACTCACCGATGAGAATACAATCAAATCATTAATTGTTTTTATATCTTCTTCAAAACATTTCTTTGAAATATTAATCTTGTCATTACAGCAAATTTTTTTGATACGTTTTTTATAATCTTTAATTTTCGAAAGAGTTTCATTAAATATTTGACTATAATTTTGATATTTCTCAGCAGGCGTTTTTTCTTCCCTTAAAATTTTTTTACTTAAATCGATTTTTTTAAATAATCTTTCAGGCTGTAAATAATAGTTTAAAAATTCTACTGCCGTATCACAGCACAACGATTCTATTTTATTTTTTCTTAAGTAACTGTTTAAACATATTAAACTTAAAGGAGGGATAAACGGAGACAGCCCTGGTAACGATAATAATAATATTTTCATAAAAACCTCTTTAATTTTTTTTAATAAAAATTAATATTATAAATCAATAGCGTTATTCAAATCTTCTCTTTTTATTTCATCGGAATTTAAAATTTCCTTTGATAAACATATATATTCTGCTAATTCTTTAATCGTCTGATATTGAAAAATTTCTTTTATTCCAATATCTATTTTTAAATCTTTCTTTATTCTTGTTGAAACCTGAACTGCTTTCAAACTATGCCCTCCGATTTCAAAAAAATTTTCAAAAACGCTGATTTTTTCTATTTTTAACACTTCGCTCCATATTTGCATAACTACTTTTTCAGTTTCGGTTTCAGGGGCTTTATATTCTTTTTCTGTAATCAAAGAGCTTTTCAGAGGCATCGGCAGATTTTTTTTATCTATTTTACCGTTCTGATTTAGCGGCATCTTATCAAGTTCTACAAAATACGCAGGAATCATATAAGCAGGCAGAAATTTTCCTAAAAATTCACGAATCTCGCCTACTGCCAGTTTCAAATTCCCTGATTTATTAATACTGGTTCGCGAATCTTTAAAATCATTACGATTTTCATTCCCGGCTAATTTTTCGATTCGATTATTTTCCAATTCGTAATTTTTCAAAGTATAATACGCTATCAGTTCATTTTCTTCGCCACGTATCTTTTTTGCAATAACAACATTTTCTTTTATTGCAGAATGTTTTGACAGCACAGACTCAATTTCTCCGAGTTCTATCCTCAATCCGCGTATTTTTACCTGGTCATCTATTCTGCCTAAAAACTCAATTTCTCCATTTTCATTCCATCTCCCGATATCTCCTGTCCGGTATATTCTATTTCCATTCCATTCAATAAATTTTTCTGCTGTTAATTTTTCATTACTCAAATATCCGCGAGCCAAACCTGGGCCTGCTATACATATTTCTCCAGAAATGTTTATTGGCGACAATGCCTGCCCGTTTAAAATATAAATTTTCAGATTTGATATAGGACTGCCAATAGGTACATTATTTTTTAATTTATAATCTTTTTTTAATTTAAAAATTGTTGCGCACACTGATATTTCAGTCGGTCCATACGCATTATAACAATTACAATAATTTTTATAGTATTCTAAATCATTTACATTCGCAGATTCACCTGCTGTTATTATAAAATCAAGTTTTCTAATTATTTCTTTGTTGCATAACGAAAGAAAAGACGGTGTAAAAGTTCCGCCTGTAATATTATTTTCAGCAATATAATTTTCAAAAGATAAAATATTCAGTTTGGTTTGTTCTGGAACTATATATAGTGATGCCCCGCCCAACAATGAAATAAATATTTCATATATTGATGCGTCAAACATATTTGATGAAATTTGCAGCAGCCTCATATTCTGTTGGATGTTTACTGCTTTTATTTGATACAATATCATATTTACAAATCCTGAATGGCAGATCATCACTCCTTTCGGATTACCTGTTGAACCTGACGTGTAAAGTATATAAGCTAATGATAAGGGATTATTATTATATATCTTGGATATTATCTTATAAGATAATATATCTTCAATTGATATATATTCATTCTCTTCAGATTCAATTTTGTCAATCTTTGAATTTTTATCAATTAAAATAAATTTAGCTCTGCTTTCATTTAAAATATGTTTTTTTCTTTCTGCCGGATAACCTGAAACTAGCGGCAGATACACTCCGCCTGCTTTCATAATGCCAAGAATAGCAGCTATCCAAAAATAAGAACGTTCCATTTCTACAACTATTATTTCTTCGGCTTTTATATTTTTTTCTTTAATTAAATAACCGGCAATATAATTTGAATCCTCATTCAACTCATAGTATGTATATTTTTTATCATCGAATACTACAGCTGCATTTTCAGGTATTTTTCCAACCTGTTCTTCAAATAATTGCGTTATAGTTTTATTTTTCGGATAATCAATTTCTGTTGCGTTAAATTGATAAATCAATTTATTTTTTTCTTCTTCCGGCAGAATATTTATTTCACTTATTTTTTTAGAATCATCCGATGTTACATCTTTTACAAGTTCGATAAAATGAGCAAATAACCTGTTTATTCTTGACTCAGAATAAATATCTAAGTTATATTCTATTGCCATTGTAATCTCATTATTTGATGTTTCGGCAAAATTAAATGTCATATCAAATTTGCTTATATTACTTTCCACATGCTTATGTTTTATTTTGGCTCCGCTTAATTTAATTTCAGTTTCGTCATTATTCTGGAGCACCACCATTACATCAAAAACTGGAGAGCGGCTCGTATCCCGCTTCAAATTTAACGTTTCAACTAATTTATCAAATGGATAGATTTCATTCTGATATGCTTCAAGAGCTGTTTCCCTGACTTTATCCAAAAATTCTTTAAACATCATTTCTCCAGTTATGCTATCTCGCAGAGCTAACGTGTTCACATAAAAACCAATCTGATTAGCTAAATCAGGATGAATCCTTCCGGCTATCGGAGAACCGATTATTATATCTCCAGCGCCAGTATAACGATGCAATAATATTTTAACTGCTGATGTCAAAAACATAAATAAACTTGAATTGTGCTTCAGGCATAATTTTCTTATTTTATCCGAAATATCTTTTGTCAATATTCCTTCAAACGTATTCCCTCTAAATGTCTGAACAGGAGGACGCTGTTCATCTGACGGCATTTCCAAAACAGGAATTTCACCCGAAAATTTCTCAAGCCAATATTCACGAGCTTTATCTATTTTTTCCGAATCTAATAATTCATTTTGCCACAATGCATAATCTTTATATTGTATATTTAACTTTTTTAAATTAGTTTCACGTTTCTCAATTTTTGAATTATAAAATTCCATAATATCTTTTATAAGTATATTCATTGACCAGCCGTCTGATATTATATGATGCATATTAAACAATAATAAAAATTTTTGTTCACAAATTTTTATAAGTTTTATTTTCATCAGCGGAAGACTTGTCAAATCAAATTTGTAATTTATAATTGATAATTTCAGATTATCATTTACGGATTCCTGATTATTATTTTCAGAAATATCTTCGTAATCAAAATAATTTTCAATTTTCAATTTTTCATTTTCAATTATTCTTTGTTTCGGTTCGCCGTTAATTATTATAAATATTGTCCGCAATATTTCGTGACGCTCGACTAATTCATATATAGATATTCTGAAATATTCTATATTTAAATTTCCTTCAATTTCAAGAGCCGCAGGCATATTATATGCGTTTTTCTGTTCTTCAAATTGCGACAA
>JAGOBX010000140.1 GCA_017999075.1 Candidatus Babelota bacterium
GTTTTAAAAAATATAAATTCTTATAATATATCAAAAATTAATATTTTAAACCTGAAAAAATTAGACAAATCCGTTGTTGAAGATTACACTAATTCTTTAATTAAAAAAAATTATAAATCCGAAGAAATGCTGGCTTCAATTTACAATCTCTACGGTTCAGGATACTTTGATAAAATCAATTATAATTTCCAAAAAAATGAAACCGATACGGACTTCAACCTCAATCTTTATTTGGTTGAAAAAAATTATTATTCATTAAATTTAGGATTTTATGCTGATGAATACTATAACGCCGTCGGTTGTCTGGGCATATCAAAGAATAATATAGATAAATTCGGATCAAAACTTGATTTTGAAACTAATTTCGGATTATACAAAAAAATAAAACTGAAATATACTACACTCAACACAACCAAATTGAAATTGACTTCTCAAATAACAACAAGTTATATAGACAGTTTTATTAAATTGTTTAATGATTCATTTTTTATCAATAATGATTATTTCCGGTATAAGGATATTTCGTTTAACATAAGCAAATATGTGAGCTTTCATTCTGCATTTAACATTTCACTGAATTTTTCGAAATTCAGCAGTTCTTTAAATCAAAGTACTCCATATTCTAAAATCGAATTATCATTTAAATATGACAATTTGAAAGATTATATTTTCCCTGCAAACTCTTCAAATTTCTGTATAAAATACAGTAAATTTCTATCTCATAATTATAAAAATTCGGAAAAGCTTTATCTTGGAACGTCTTATTTCCCTTTAATATACAGAAATACTCTCTTAATAATTAATTCCGGAATAGGATTATCATCCCATGAAATCAATTTTATTGAAAAGTTCACTTCAGGAGGTCCTGACGAAATTCCAGGATATTACAGAAATGAATTCAGAACAGATAATTTATATTTTCTAACTTTAGGAGGAGTTTACAAAATTAGAGAATATAAATCTCTGCTTAAACAAAAAATATACTGTTCAATACTTTCAGGAATAGCCGAAATAAAAAATAATAAAAACTTTTCTTTTGATTACAATAATTTATTGTACGGAATTACAGCAAAATTTATTTTATCAACGAATTTCGGAAATTTGGAAATTATAGGCGGATGCAACAGAAAAAAACAAATGCACTTTTATTTTCAATACGGATATAAGTTATAATTAATTTCTGAAAATTATGGATATTGCGCTTTGAAATAATTTAAATTTATTTACAATATTTTAATTGATCAATCAATTAAGAGGTTGGTAAACCAATCATTTCATAAGAATAAAAAATTACAATTAAATCTGCAGGACTTAAAATGAAAATATTTTATTTTACCGCAACAGGAAATTGTCTGGATGTAGCTAAAAGATTTGAATGCGAACTAATATCAATACCAAATATATTGAAACGTTCAGAGAAACAAGAGATTACGTTTAAAGATGATAAAATAGGAATTATTTTTCCATGTTACGTACTGATTGCCCCGAAAATTATACGCGAATTTATTGATAAAGTTAAACTAAACAGCGATTATATTTTTGCTATTATGACTTACGGCAATTTTCCAGGCGATGGAATTAACTGGTTTGTAAAATACTGCGATAAACGCGATATTAAAATCAGCTATGCAAATGATCTTCTAATGATAGATAATTATCTGCCGATATTTGATATTCAGAAGCAAATCGAAAAAGAGCCGGAAAAAAAGATTGAAGAACAGATTGAAAAAATTAAAAAAGATATTTTTGATTCAAAAAAAATAATTGTGAAACATGGTTTTCTTAATAAATTAGCCTCTGGAATACTTCAATATTTCTATGATTTCCTGTTGGTTAATGGATATAAAAAATTCATTGTTAATAGCGGATGCAATAGATGCGGCATATGTCAGCAAGTCTGTCCAAGAAACAATATCGTTATAAAAAACAAATCTGAAATCGGCAATAAATGTGAATTCTGTTTGGCCTGTATTAACTTATGTCCACAAAAAGCTATTATATATAAGAATGAAAAAAATCCTGATTACAGATTTAAAAATAGAAATGTAAGTTTAAAAGAAATAATTAATTCCAATAATTAACATAAATTTTCACTTATTTATTAAACTTATAGATAAAATCAAACTCAATAAAACTCTAATCATTATTTGTCTTAAAAATCACGTTAACGCCGACGTATCCCATTATCACTTCTATATACATTATAAAAAAAACCAATACAGCTAATGAAAAACCCTGTTCTGTAGGGAAATTAAAAATTTTAGAAAGAATATATATTATCACAGCATCGCGCGTGCCTAATCCAGATATTGATACAGGAACAAGCGCTATAAGAGATGACAAAGAAATGATAACCACTATGATTCCGTACGACAAATTTATTTTCAAAGCTGCAGCGAGCAAAAAAATCTGAAAAAAATATATTGCCCAAGAAACTATGGTTATAAAATTCCATTTTGCTATCATCCCGGTTAATCCGTTTTTAGCATAATCAGGAAGTTCGTTAAGCAAACTAAAATTAGTAAAAAATTTTTTCAATATTCCGCTTAATAAAATATAAAGTTTTTTATTAAGCAGCAAATAATTAATTAAAACAAATATTACAACACATACGGCGCATAACATTGAAAATCTATAAAATCCGATTTTCCCAGTATAAAACAATAAATAAAAAAAACTTATCATCCCGGTTATTATAATAAGAAAAAGATCTATAAAGCGGTCTATTAAAACAAGAAATAAAGAAAGAATTTTTGATTTAATTACTGAATTGATATAAAAAAACCTTGAAAATTCGCCAACTTTTCCTGGAGTTATAGTTCCCCAGAAATAACTTTCCATATAACTTTTATAAATAATTTTACTGTCTAATTTTTCATTTGTATAACATGATAAAACAGATTTTATGCGTAAAGTTTTCAAAAAAATCATAACCGGAAAAAGTAAAATAGATAAAAACACTATAAAATAATCGGTTTTACTAAAAATTTCTTTAATAGTCTTTAAATCCTGTTTAGACAATATATAAAAAAAAATTATGATCCCTATAATTTTAAACAGAGTATAAAATTTTTTGATATGTCCGGATTGAGTCATTGAAATCAGAATTCCATTTTAATGCCTGTAAAAGCAGAAAGTTTTTTATAATTCATATCAGAATTTTCAAAATCATTTATATCATAAACTATTTTGAGGGTATAATTATTTTTTATTTTAGGGAGTTTCTGAAGAAAAATAAATTCGTATTCTAATTTTTGTTTTTTAGAATCCTGATCGATCACTGAAGTTTTGTTTAAATCATAATAATATGAAATTGACGAGCTCACAGAATTTTTAGAATATTTCAACGAACAACTTCCATTTATGAATTTATCTTTTTTTTCGTCTATTGTTTTGTATCTGTATTTTCCGCGCAAATCAATGTTCAGAATATTAAATATTTTTTTCGTATACGAATTATAATATTCATACTGTCTGGATTTTGAAATTGTAAAATTCACTTTATCATCTTCATTTTCCCTTTCATAAGACACGTACAAATTCAACGCATTAGACAGCAAAGTATTTGAAATTTTAAAATTAAACAATAAATTTTCATTATACTTATCTCTCTTTGAATTTCCGGACAGAAGTTCATTATAAGTTTTTCTGAGTTCGGACGTATTTTCGATTTTTATTTTATTAAGCGGCTTAATATCGTTTTTAGTAAAAGGAAGATAAGTCAAATTAGAAGTATAACTGTTTAAATAATTTGTTTTATCAAAATATTCGTCAAGGTTATCATTCTGGTATATAGTCGAAAATTTAATATTCAAATCCTTAACTGATTTATTTATATAAGTAAAATCAAACTTTTGCCTGTCAATTGTAGCAATTCCATTCATAGTAACATAATCAGGATCAATTCTGATATAATTCAGCATACAATTATTATTATTATTAGGCGCATAATTAGTTTTGATTTCTATTGCGTTTCCTATAATGCTCTCAGTATTGACAGATAAATCCGTAAAATAGGAATAAATAAATTCGTATTGAACAGTTAATTTACTGAATGGCAGTATTTTACCTGAAAAACTTATAAGAGTATTTTTTCCCGGGATAAAAACATTCGAATCATATACTATAGAATTTCTGTCATCTTCAGAATAAACAAAACTGAATATTCCGCTGCTTTTTTTATCTATCGCTATATTCAAATTCAGTCCTAAATTCAAACGTTCAAAATTCTGAAAATCTTCAGGCCTTCTGTCTCTTCCTGCAAAAAATTTCAAAACTTCTTTATTCCCAGGAATTTTATAATCAATCATAATTCCTTCCTGCGAATTATTAAAAGTCATTTTTGTGAACATAGGAAATATATTCCCTGCCGTAATAACCAGACTTTTAGTTTTATATTCTGCAGTAATTTTGTCAAGGTCATATTCACGTTCATCATAATTGCTTCCTTTTAATTTTAAAAGACCGGCAAAAATTCCTGTTTTATCTTTTAAATTAACTTTAAACTCGGCATCAGCAGAAACTTTATTATTATGTTCTATCAATTCTCCAGAAGATTCAATATCTCCTTTAACCTGAATGTCTTCATTGCTTAACGAGACAACAGCACTGATTTTTTTCAGCGGCTGAGCAGGCTTAGCGCTCATACTGTTAATCAATGATTTTTGTTCAGATGACAATTCTATGATTTTTTTTCCTGTTTTCAATTGTTCTCTGATATCTTTAAAAATTTTATCCGCTTCATCGTGAATTTTATTTGCTGATTCTATTACGAATTCATCCAGCGCCTGTTTATCAGAAATTCCTATTTCCACAGAATAAACCGGAGTATAGTATAAATATTCAGTATAAAAATTTTTCTTTTCCGTAATAATTTTTCCGTCCTGAGAAGAAACAATTTTAAAATCAACCAGTAATTCATACCTTTTTTCCAAAACCTGATTTGAGGAATTTACCCTATTGTCAACCAATTGAAAATTTTTAATCAGCCCTTCAAGTTTAAATTGTCCGTTTAAATTCACATCATAACTTGAAGAAGAATTCTTAAAACTTTTTTCAAGCTCATTTTTCAAATAATCGCGCAATCCCAATTTGTTTACAAGCGGCGCTTCATTTTCATTATGATTAAACCAATTTATAAAAATAGATACTTTATAATCGACAGATGATATAGATTGCGTCTGAGGTCTAAAAACTTTTTTTCTTAAATTTATATTTTCAGTTAACTGGTCAAACATAGCTCCAACAACAGGATTATCTTTTTCCGCGTATTCTCTGAATTTTTCTAAAAATTTTTCAAGATTGTTCAGGTTTTGTTCTGACATTCTCTTTATATTTGATTGCAGCAGAATCAATTGCTCAGCGTATTTCTGATAATCTTCAATTTTTGCAAGTGAATATGCATATAATATTTTTCCATTAATCTGATTCACATCTATAATTTTATCTGCCAATAATTGATTCAAACTATTTTTCAAATCCTGAGCAGTTTTTTTAATTACATTTTCAATTATCAAATTATTGAATACAGTTTGCGTGTCCGGTGGTGGAGCAGACTCCGCATAAAGCGTATGAATAGTTAAAATTAAAAATGTTATAATTATAAAAAAACGATTATATATTTTCATGGTGGTATAATCCAAATAAGTTAATATGGGGTAGCCGGAATATCAGGAAAATTTTTAATAAATATCAAACCATTTTTATCGCTTAAAATTTTCCAGCCGTTATTTTCTTTAATAAGCTCAAAAGAAGCATTAACTGTAATATCCTGATTTCTTTCTATATCGTCAAACTTAAATTTTCTTTTAAAAACAAAATCAACCTGCGCCCTCGAAGAATTCATAATATTAATTTTTTCATTCTGATAAACGCATGTCATAGTAACAGTTTTATCAAAAACTTTTTTTATGCTTGTCTGCACATCCGTATAGTCTAAATAACCTTCATTACTTCCTGAAAATGACGAAGCAAGACAGTCAATAAACAAATCTTTATCATTAGTCAAATAAGATTTACATAAATCCGAAAGTAAATCTTTCACCATATCCTGTTGGGTTTTATTTATAAAAGTAAGTTTTTCCAGAGGATAAAAATAGTCTTCTTCAAAAGTGCGGCCGTCATCCGATACAGCGATAATCTTAAATTTATATACAGAATTATCCTGAGGTTTAAACGAATATTTGAATTGATAAGGCTGCTGTTGTTTAATGAAAGTTATATTATTAAAACTGCCTCCGTCATCATAAGATATTGTAAAAGATTTCAATGCATTAGAACCGGTTAAATTTCCAGTAATAGAAATCATATCATTTTCTAAATCTTCTTTTGTGAAACTGGATTCTTTTTCAAATATTTCGACTGATTTATTATTTAATCTTATGTCCGAAATTATAATTTCAACAGGTTCTGCGGCAGTAGTTTCAGGTATATCAGAAGAAATAATTTCAGAAGTATCAGAAATATTTCTTTCCGCAGCTGAAGTATCAGAAATTACTGATGTATCTTCAATAATTTGTTCTGAATCAGAGGCGGCAGCAGCAGGTTCAGCAAGGTTTATCGTAAATGAAGAAAATGTATTGGCATCATTAATAGAAATAATTTCATTATCTGTATTAAATGCAGCTACAAACCACGAATATTGAATTTTATTTTTCAACGGTTCCACAGAATCATTTTCAGCAAATTGATATTTATTTTCGCTTATATTTTTTATCATTATTATATTGTTCTCAGAAATAGGAGTTTTCGACAAATAAAATTGATAATAATCCACGCCTTGAATTGGATCCCATAAAAATAAAGGGATTAAATTAGTAATACTGGAATTGTTCGCAGGTTCAATCCTTTGAATATATTTTTTTTCAGGTTTAAGTATTACTCCGGTATAAGGCGGCTGAGTTAATGATGGAAAATAATAGTCCACATTTTCATCAACGACATATTCAATTTCTTCTTTAATCACAATTTTAGGTTCTTGAGTAGTCTGCGCCGGTTCCAAAGAAGGCGTTGAAGTTAAAACAGGCTGCTGCTGAACAGAAACAGGCGTTCTTATTTCATTTTCCTGTTCCTGCGAAGGTTCTTGCTGTGCATTTTGATTCTGAGTTTCCTGTTCTTTAATTGCAGCAGGCACATTCTGAACAGGAGCAGAAACAGGTTCACTAACATTCTGTACAGTATCTGCGCCAAATGATATTTCTATATCTGTAAAAGAATTGCTTATTACTTCATCAAGAAAAATTATTTCTTCAATTTCCTGAACTGTCTGCTTTACATCCTGTTGCTGCTGTTCAGTTTGCTGAGGCAGTACAACAGGCGCAGACTGCTGAGGTTCATTCTGCTGCGATGATGAAGATTCAGATATCTGCGGTTTCGGTTCTTCAGCAGATTTTACAGGTTCATAAGCAGCAGAACTTTTCTCATCTGCGGTTTTTTCTTGAGTCTGAACAGTATCCGCTGCTGAACTAATATTAACTTCATACGAACTGCTTACTGTTTCTTCAACCCATATTATTTCTTCAGTTATTCCCAAATCCAAAGAACCACTATCCTGAATATTTTGCTGATGAACTTCTATTTTCTGTTCTAATTTATCACCTTGACTTATTTCTACAGCATTGTCTTCTCTTAATAATTCAGGTCCTCTAAAAAAATTATTGAACCCTTCAGGATATTCATAAACCTTCGCTATTAATAAATTTTGCGCACATATTATTATAATAATCAAAATAAACAATGACCCGTATCGTAAATTCATATTTTAATCAGATTACCCTAATTTCCGATTTATTTTTTTACAATTTTATACCTGTGAGTATATTTCCCCGGTTTTGTAAAAGTATACTTTGCAGAATATGTTTTCACATCTTCAATATTTTTTCCGCCTGAAACAAAACTCATCTGAACAGTTTCAACAATTTCATTTTCTTCGTTTAGTAATATCAAATTTATTGAAAACTTATCCTGTAAAATATTCTTGATTTTTACAGTATATTCGACAACTTTTTTCCCATTTTCTTCGGAAACCAATGCGCTGTTTTGTTCAACAACTTCAGGGCTAAGCGGAATCTGAACTTTTTTAAATATCACCTGTTCCTGCTGCTGCAATTTCTGCAAATCCTGAGCAGGTATCTGAACAGGAGCCGACGGAGGAGTATTTTGTTTTACTGAAGCGCGTTTGCCTGCGCCTACAGAAATTTTCTGATCAGGAAATTCAGGATTAAAAACTTCCACTTGCCCGTCTAAAACAGATATTTGTGCTTCTTCTCC
>JAGOBX010000141.1 GCA_017999075.1 Candidatus Babelota bacterium
TATTTATATTATATATTTTTTCACAAAATAAACTTATGGTTTATCAATATATAAATTTTGTAAAAAATGGCAGAACTGCAATAATGGCAGAACGGCCGTTTGCAAACATTCCCGTTATTCCGGTTGTATATAACATAATTTTTCTTTTACCATAACATATATTTCTTCAGGGGAAAAATCATTAACGCATTTATTGTTTTTACAAGCGCTCAGTCTGTAATTAAAAACATTAAGACAAGGACTGCAATTATAATTTTTATATAATACTGTACAGTTTTTACTTAAAGGTTTATATAAGACAGGAGTTTCTGGACCGAAAAATACAAATGAATTTATATTTGTTAAAGCTGAAAAATGAGCTGCTCCGCCGTCATTTGTAATTAATAATTTTGAGATATGGCATAATTGTATAAATTCATACAGAGAAGTTTCTCCTGTTATATTTATACAGCGGGTTGAATTAATTTTATTTTTAAGATGTTCATTTTTATCATAGGCATTTTTAGTTCCTGAAATAATTACTAAAAAATTAGTATGTTTTTCAATTATCATTTTTGCAAAAGCTTCATAATTTTCATATTTCCATCCCCGTAAAGGTATTTCTCCTGCATCCGGACTTAAAATACAAATTTTTATATTATCACTAAATTCAGCATAATTTTTTTTTATAAGCGATCTTATTTTGTCACAGCATTTTTTATCATATTGAATTTGAGAAAACTCTGTGTTTTCCTGAATATTTTTTTTAAGCATAGGTTCTTCATTCTGTTCAAATATAACAGAGTCAATAAGAGCAATATAGTTTTTATATAAATGTTCGTAATAATTGAATGTAACGTGTTTTGTTAAAAAATTTCCGCGGTATAATCCTTCAACATTATTAAGATGAAATCCAGCATATTCTTTATATGAAATCAGAAAACTGTAAATACTTGAGAATCTGGAAAACATTTCAAAATCAAATATTATATCTATTTTTTGTTTTCTAAAAAAGATTATAGTTTTTAATGTATCTTTTATAAACTGAAAAAAATTTTTGCTTTCAATAGTAATAATATTTTTTTCAGGAATTATATTTAGTATACTGACAGATTCCTTATTTTTTTCAAAAATAAGGAAAAATATTTCCGGATTATTGAAAAAATTTTTCAGTTTAGATATTGATTTAGAACTTAATAACGCGCTTCCCATTTCAGGAAGTTCAATTATAAGTATTTTTACGCCACTGTTTTTATAATTTGAATATTTAGAATTAAATTTTAATAGACTGGCAATTCTATTTAATACAGATAACGCGGCGCAGACAGGTATTCCAGCATACCTGTCCACAAACCGCATGAATTTTATTTCCATTAAACTTTCATTTTTATCATAGTAATTTCAATATAATCAGCAACATTTTCTATTGAATCTGCTATTCCTGAAATCAGTGTTATAAGTTCTTCGATTATTAATTTATCAACTTTATCAAGAGTTGTATTAGTTTTATAGAGATACATTTTAGCAGCCCATTCGATTTTATCAACTTTTTGTTCATATTTTGAAACTTCTTCAGCAAGCTGCATTATTTTTTTGAAATTATTAGGTATAAATTCAAAAATTTCAAGGAATTTGTTGTAAGTTTCAAGTACAGCTTCAGTAAGCTGTTTTAAATAAATTTTAATTTCATTAGGCATATCGACTTGACGTAAAAATATCTCTTTACAAACTTTTACTGCAAGTCCAGGGACCTTGTCAACAAAATCAGGAATCCTCGTAAAATTTTCTCTGTAAAACGGAAGGAAAGCTCCTTCGCAGAGTTTACGCTGAATTTCTCTTCTTGCTTCGTCAGCTTCGTGTTCTTTTTTATGAACCTGAAAAGATAATTCTTTGAGTTGTTCGTCGTTTGCGCCGTCGCAATAAGCAGTGATAAAATCATTAAATAATTTTAAATTTTCTTCTATCAAATCAAAATGCTGTCCCATTAATTCAATAACTTTTTCTTCTTTGTTACGAAAAAACATTTTAACTCCCCCTTTTTCCGAAATATTTTATAAAGCAAATTTGTAAAGAATATATGCTATAGTAGCCCCTAAAACCGGAGTCATTACCCATCCTATAAAAATAAATCCTAATGTTTTGTATCTTATTGTATTTCCACCGCGTATTAGACCTATGCCCATAACAGCACCGACTATTGCCTGAGATGAAGAGACAGGTACTTTTAACATTGTAAAGACCATTAAACTTAATGAATGAGAAAATACTGTTATCATAGCAGAAAACGGGTCAAGAGCTGTAATACTGCTGCCTACTGTATACATAACTTTTTTACTGTAAGTCAAAGCTCCTATTGCAATTGATAAGCTTCCTATAAATGCTGCTATTAGAGCAGGCTCTTTCCACCAGACGTGAACTGCGTTTGCACTGATATCGCCGAACATCCCTGAATTATAATATGGAGCTGTAGTGATAACAACATTATTCGCGCCGAGTTCGTATGCTCCATAACTTCCAGCTAAAAGTAAGAGAATTCTGTAAAGTCTGTTTAATCCGGATAGATCTTTACCATAAAATAGTTTTATTATAAAACCTACTATGTAATATAATACTATTGAAATTATAGCTGTTCCTATAGGATTCAATACCCAACATACAAGCATTTTTCCGAATTTGGTCCAATCAGCTACGGTAGCCCAGTTTATAGGTCCTCCTAAAGCCAAAGCGTCAGATATCGCCATTCCAAGCATTGCACCGATTGCGGCTTGAGAAGTAGATGCAGGAATACCAAGAATTGTGGCTACAAGAACAGTTAATGCCGCAGCTAATGTTGAAATAAATGCTTTTGTTTCGTTATTTGAACTTTTTTCATTTTGTTTTTCACTTGGTGATTGAGAAGTTTGCTGCTCTGAATTTTCGTTCTGAGATGTGTGTTTAAAATTTAGTTCTTCAAAAAGATGAGTACCGTGGATACAGGAACCAAGTATTACAAATATGGCTATTAAAGTTACCGCTGTTTTGAATTTAATTGAATTTGTGGCTACAGCAGTTCCGAAAACATTAGCAGAATCATTTGCTCCAACCCCCCATCCGAGAAATAATCCGCCGAACAGTTTCCAATTAAGGATTTTTAACAATGAAATCATATCTTATTATCTCCGTATGTTTCATTTAAAAATAATATTATAATCTAATAATAAAATTTTTCAATGAAATTTTTTGATAAGTCAAAGTTTTGTTCATAAGAAAATAATTTATAATAAAATTTTTCTGATTTTTTTGTAATATCGTTTATTCCGAATAATTTTTTTTCGGTTTTTATTTTGTTATATAAAATTTTAAACAGCAAGCTTTGATTGAGTTTAACATTTGAAACGATATTATTATTGCCTAATTCAGGAAGTTCAATATTATTTTCTGAATTAAAAATTTTTATTAAATTAAGAGTCCGTATTAAACGGAAGAAAGTTATTAAATCTGTTTTAGAAAAAAAATCAGTTTCATAACAGGCAGCAGTCATTCTCATAGCAGAATAAGGGATTTTATCTATTTTTGATTTGTGATATTTAAAAATATCAAGGTTTGGAAGAGGATAAAAAATAGAAGGTCCTATTACAACATTTTTTTGTTCAGTTAAAAATTCCAATGCTTTTATTAAATCATCATATGATTGACCGGGTAATCCTATTATTAAATAAACAGTTACAAGCATATTGAGATTATATGCGGCTTGAATGATTTCCGATAATAATTTTAAATCTGTTTTTCTTGAAAAATTTTGTGCGCCGCAGTCGACAAGAGATATATTCAAAGTTTGCATTCCTGATTTATTTAAGCATTTTATTAAATTTGAATCAAGATTTATATAATGCAGTCCGTTCATAAAATATAGTTTAAGATCAGAAAAATTTTTTATGATAAATTCACAGAATTCAAATGTATAAAATTTGTCGGAAGTAAAATTTTCGTCTTCAATATTAAGAGCTGTAAGTCCGTATCTTTTTATGTTATACGAAATTTCATTTTTAACAATTTCAATATTTTTTTTTGAATAACCTGTTGTATTTTTATTTGAAGAACAGAACGTGCAGCTGTATCCGCATCCTCGTGATGTTACTAAAGAAAGGCATTTTTGTTTTCCGATTTTGTATTTTTCGGTATCAATGAAATCAAGTTTATAAAAGTTGTCATTAATATTGAAATTGTCAGATTTATGCGTAATTATGAGCTGGTTATTTCTTATAAAAGCTATGTTAGGAACATTTTCCGGAGAACTAATACTTAACAATAAATTTTTTAAAGTTTCTTCTCCTTCGCGGAATACGGTAAAATCAATGACTCCTGATTTTAAGAGAAGTTCAAACATTACAGGGATATTATTTCCTCCTGCTATAACAGGTTTGCCTGAAAAATTTTTTTTTATAATTCCGCAGTATTCAATAACAGTTTTATAATAAGGAGTAAAGTTAGAAGATATACAAAAATAATCGGTATCATAATATTTGGTTTTAAGAATGCTTTCAAATTTTTCATTTGAATATCCAAACCTGAAAAAATCGTGGAATAATTTTGCCGGTGAAAAATCTTTGACATAATATTTGTTCAAATATTCAAAGTCATCGTCTGTTTTAATTTTTAGCGGTTTAATACCGGTAACACAGTCGAGAATTTTAACATTAATTTTGAATTTTTGAAGGTAATTAGCTATATAAATGAGCCCTGTAGGGAAAGTACGTTGTTTAGTTATATAAAAATCTTCTATAGCAGGCTGTATCAATAATACGTTCATTTTAACAATAATAATTTTGATAATCTAAAAATCAATATATTTATTGACTTTTTTGTATAATTTTATAAAACTAAAAACTTAAAAAATATTATACTTTTTAAATTGATGTAATTTTATGAAAAAACAATTGATTTTATTTTTGATGTTATATTTTATTTTTGTTTCATGCGGACATAAAAATGTTGTATTAAAACCTGACGTAAAACCGATATGGACAAATCAGAATTCATTGAAAAAAATTGATTCCGTAATTTTTTCTGACGATTTGACAAAACAGTCTTTGATTAGTGCAGCAGAAAATTCTTTGAAATATATAAATAAAAAAAATTCTTCGGATGTTTTATATTTCGGTTCTGATACTTTTTCAATATCCCAATTAAAAACTACAATAATTGATTTTAAAACAAAAGTTGAAGAATTAGATTTGACGGATACTTTTTTTAATTATATAAGTCAGAATTATCATATTTATAAATCTGCTTCAGATACTGTTTTATTTACAGGTTATTATGAAGCTTTTTTAAAAGGATCATTGGTTCAATCGGACACGTTCAGGTATCCGTTATATTCTAAGCCTGAGGACATGTATAAAATTGAATTATCCAAATTTCCCATATACTCTAAATTTAAAGATTCAGGATTACCGAAACAATTGCGATGCAGAATAGACAATTCAGGCAAAACGGTTTTACCGTACTATACCAGAGATGAAATAGATAATGGGAAAAAACTTGAAAATAAAAATTTAGAGATTGTTTGGTGCGACAGTTTAATAGATATATTTTTTCTTCAGATTCAAGGTTCGGGTATAGTTCAGCTTGATAACGGTGATTCAATGCGCGTTAATTACAGCGATGAAAACGGGCATCCGTATAAACCGATAGGAAAATATTTACTGGAAAAAAAAGTTTTAACCAAAGAAAATGTTTCTATGCAGTCTATACGTTCTTATCTTGAATCTCACAATGAAGAAATTACGGATGTTTTTAATTATAATCCGAGTTATGTTTTTTTTAGAAAAGTTGAGGAAGGTCCTCTTGGAAATATAGAAGTACCATTAACTCCGTTACGCAGCGCAGCTTTTGATTCAAGAATTTTCCCGAAAGGGGCGTTGTGTTTTATAGAAACTTATAAACCTGTGTTTGATGAAAATAACAGGATTATAGATTGGAAGAAATGTTACAGATTTATTTTTAATCAGGATACAGGAGGCGCAATTGTAGGACCTGGCAGAGTAGATTTGTTTACAGGTTTTGGAAAACAGAGCGAAATTACAGCAGGTCATTTGAAACATTACGGAAACCTGTATTTTTTGATAAAAAAATAAAAGTTATTATTTAAAATTAATCTGTTATTTTATTTCATAAAATTTTAAATTTGCTTACAAGTTTTGAAAGGTTTTCGGAAATATTTTTTAAATTGTTAATTTCTTCAGAAACTTTTTCTGCTGAACTTAAATTGAAATTAGAAGCTTTATTAATTTCTTCCATTGATTTGTTTATATGATCAGCTCCATTTTTCTGTTTATTCATAGCAGAATTTATCTCTTTTGTTATATTCGCTACATTTTTCATGGAAAGAACTATTTCTTCAATTGATCTTGCCTGCAACCCCTGAGCCTGAGTTATTTCACCGGTAATCTGTTTAAGTTTTTCTACTTCCTGTAATATTAAATTTCCACCTTCATTTTGTTCAGTTATAGCTGAATTTACCTGTTTTATCAATGAAGTCATATTTATAAATTTTTCTGTGATAGCGTTAAGAATAGATCCTGTATCGTTTGATAATGTCATGCCTCCTGAAGCAAGATCAAAGCCCTCTTTTGTTGAAATAATTGCTTTGTTGGTTTCATTTTGTATATCTTTGATTATCGCAGAAATTTCTTTTGCTGATTTTGATGAACGCTCTGCAAGTTTCCTGACTTCTTCAGCTACTACGGCAAATCCTTTTCCGTGTTCGCCTGATCTTGCCGCCTCTATAGCTGCATTTAAAGCAAGCAGATTGGTTTGTTCAGCAATTTCGTCAATAACCCCGACTATTTGGTCAATATTCATTGCGCGCATTCCTAAATTTTCCATTATTTTAACAAGTTCTGACATTTTATTGCAAATTTCGTTCATACTGCTTATGACGGAATTTATTGATTTTTTGCCTGTTTCAGTAGTCTTTCCGCTTTCGTCAGCAGCTTCGCTTACTAAAGATACATTTGATGTTATTGAACTTATATTTCTCATCATTTCTTCAATTGCAGATGATGTTTGAACAACTGATTTAGACATTTCATTTGTATTTTCAGATATTCGCTTTACAGAAAATGAAATATTCTGCGTGGAATCATTGGTTTGAGTTACAAGATTGTTTTGAGATTCAACATTTTTTGTGGTTGAAGAAATATTTAGATTGAATTCATTCATTGTCACAACAGTCTCTTTTATAGACGCAGTTGTTTCTTCTGTAGCAGCCAATACTTTGTTTATTTGGCCGTCGACTACTGCTGTAGCTTCAAACATATTTTTTGACATTGATTTAATATTGTTTATCATTCCGGATAAATTATCCACCATATCATTTAATATTTTTGACATTTTTCCGAGTTCATTATTATTTGTAATAATAATTTTTTCAGTCAGATCTCCGTCGCTTATTTTTTTAGCTACTAAAACTACATTATTAATTGGTTTTTCTATAAATTTCCTGACAATACCTCTTATAAGAATAATTGATAAAAATATTATTAATATAGTTATTATTAAACTTTTAATAAATTGTTTTTTTACGGCAGCATCCATTTGATTTAATGAAAGTATAACTTCGAAAGCTCCGTGAACTTCTCCTGTTTTCCAATCCTCCATTTTTATGCCGGTTACATCAAGACCTTTATCATTTCCCCAAATCTGCTGAGATGAAGAAGGATCTCCGTGACACAATAAGCATTCTTTCGTAAGTTTAATTGCTTTTAAATATCTGACAGAATTAAGTGATTTATCAATTTGAATATAATCTTCACTTATTCCTGATTCCAATTCCTCCAATGCTTTTTTTTCAAAATCGTCAGGAGAGTTTTTTATGTTTCTCGGATGATTTTTTGGAACTTTAAAAATATATCCCCCTCTTTCTGCTTCACGCTGAGCAGCCTGCCATGCAAGAACTACAGGAACCGTTGCGACAACCTGTTTCGGATCAGTTAAATCTTTTCTGAAAATATCCAGGTTATACCTGTCAGCCATTTCATTTCGCACACTTTCAGCATTTAAAACAAGAGCTTTTGAAAGTTTTATCATGGAATCCATTTTAGAATTTTTATAGTCATTAATATTTACTATAAAAGTTATTATTGCAACTATAAATATAATCAGAATAACTATGGTTAAAATGAAATTTCCTATTTTTTCACTAATAAATGCTGGCATAATTCCTCCTGAAGTTTAAAATTTTTTCTGGTTCCGTTTAAAAAAACGGAAAG
>JAGOBX010000142.1 GCA_017999075.1 Candidatus Babelota bacterium
TGTTAGAACTTAACAATTCTCTGATTTCATTAAGTTTTTCTATTGTAACAGGTTCATTGTATTTCACTATAACATTAGCTCCGCCGGCAAAATCTATTCCATATTTTAAACCTTTATGATACCCTATAGAAATCAAACCGGCTATAATAATTATTACAGATAAAGTTATAAAAATATTCCGTTTTCCGATAATGTCCATAATTTTGTTCCAACTCCTTAATAAAAGTAATAAATATTAATTATTTTTTCGCTGTAGGCAAACATTTGTCTAACAAAATTGCCAATGGCGAAAAAACAGGGATATTCGATATATTATTATTATTCAAAAGAATTATCAGCATTGTTCTTGTAATAAATATACCTGCAAACATACTGCATAATATACCTAATGTCAAAGTTACAGCAAACCCGCGAATAGGACCTGCGCCGTACTGATATAAAACTATAGCTATAATCAAAGTGGTTATATTAGCGTCTGCAATAGTGATAAATGCTTTTGAATATCCTGTTTCTATTGCTCCGCGCATTTTTTTGCCAAGCCGCATTTCTTCTTTTATACGTTCAAATATTATAACATTAGCATCTACTGCCATCCCTATAGTCAATGCTATTCCTGCGATACCAGGCAAAGTTAAAGTCGCTCCTAAAAAAGCCATACATCCAAGCATCATAAAAATATTAAGAATCAATGCTATATCTGCTATTATTCCGAAAGCCAGATAATACAATATCATAAACAATACTACTCCCACGCTTCCGATATAAGCAGCTTTAATTCCTTTCTGTATAGAATCAGCTCCCAATGACGGTCCTACAGTCTGTTCTTCAAGTATATCTATAGGAACAGGCAAAGCTCCTGATCTAAGTTTTATAGCTATATTTTTAGCTTCATCAAGATTGAACCCGCCTTCAATAATACCTTCTCCTCCGGGTATTCTTGATTTTATATGAGGAGCCATCAGCACATTATTATCAAGAACTATTGCAAGACGGTTATTATCAGTCTGGCTGCGTTCTCTGTATCTGTCTGTAAGATTTTCAAAAGTTACAGCTGCATTAGGTTTGAGTTTAAAAGATATTATAGGTTTGTTTTCCTGATTTATGTTTACATCTGCAGTTCTCAAATCATCGCCGCGGAGTTCCACTTTGTTTGAAATCAAATAAGGAATCTTTTTAGGAGTTTTCCCGTCTTCAAGCATTACTGGAAAACCTTCCTGAGTTTTAGGATATTCATACAAAATTTTATAATCTGCAGGAACAATTTTTCCCGGAAGCAAATCTCCTTTTTCATCCGTAATCTCTTTAATGAGCATATCATTTTCTTTATGAACCATTTTAAATTCAAGTACAGCCTGTCCTTCTATAAGTTTTCTCGCACGCTGAGGATCTCTCAATCCCGGAAGTTCTATTTCGATTCTATCATTAGCCAATCTTTTTATTGAAGGTTCAGCAACTCCAAACTGGTCAATACGGTTTCTTATAATTTCAAGAGTTTTTTCTACTGCATCTTTTGTATATTGTTTAACGTCAACAGTTTTATCTTTTGCCGCAAGATTTTCAATATACTTTGTATTAACCTGAATAATCAAATGCATTCCGCCCTGTAAGTCCAATCCAAGATTTATTGTAGGAGGAAATCCTTTAAACGTATCAATTTCTTTCCAGTCTTTAACAGGATAAAGCGATACAAAAGAAATTACCAGTATCGCAGCAATTATAACTATGCGCAATGTAACATTTTTCAGCATATTAAATTCCTCCAAAAATTTAACTATAATATAATAACATTAATATAATACATCAAACTTTAATGTTTGAAAAAAATAATTCAAAAATTTCTTTAGTCTTATAACTTTCAAATTTTTGAAACACGTATTTATTTTATAAAACTTTTTTTGTCAGTCTTATCTAAAATAAGTTAGTAAAATTACTTTAAATATTGCATAATGTCAAGTTTTTTTAAAAAAAGTTTAAAAAAAAGTTGACAAATATAGTTTTTTTAATATTATTTATAAGTTAATAAAATTGGACTTGGAGGAAAATCCCATTATGTATGCAATAATAAAAATTGGAGCAAGTCAATTCAAGGCAGAAAAAAATCAGGAAATTAATGCTCCTTATTTGCCTGATTATTCAAAAGGCGATTTATTTGAAATAAACGATGTCGCTATGTTTAAAGATGACAAAGACAACGTAAAAATAGGAACACCTTTTTTGTCGAACGTTATTGTTAAAGCAAAACTTGTTGCTCACGATAAAGAAGACAAAATTATTATTCAGAAATTCCGTAAACGGAAAAGATCTAAAAAACGCACAGGTCACCGTCAGAATTTCAGTAAAATAAAGATTATGGATATAATCTGCAAATGATAGAAATTACCGTTATTAACCGTAAAATTGAAAACGGTTTATCTGCGGTAAAAGTCGAAGGTCATTCCAAAAACATTACTTTATGTAATGCTGTATCCATACTGATGAAAAATTTAGAAATCGGATTTGAATATGCTTCTTGCATAAAATCAGAATCCAACAGCGTTAAGTTTAATGTTAACAGACCTGCGCCTGGGACTTTTGAAATTTATTATAATAATACGGAATATACAGATTTTCTGATTTCTGTTTTTAAACAAACGGTAAATTGGCTGATAAATCAATATCCGGATGAAATTAAAATTTACGAGGTGAATTAATATGGCTCATAAAAAAGGAGTCGGAAGTTCAAGAAACGGACGCGACAGTAACCCGCAATTTCTTGGAGTTAAACGTTATGGCGGTCAATTGGTAAAGGCAGGAAACATTATAGTCCGTCAAAAAGGTACTAAATTCCATCCAGGAAAAAATGTAGGGATTGGGAAAGACGATACTTTATTTGCTTTAAAAGACGGGTACGTAAAATTTTTCCGCAAAAAAGAAGACCGCAGATTTGTAGAAATAACAGAATCTGCCGAATAATAAATTGCTGCCAGTCAATTCTAAAAATAAACATTTAAATTGAGATTATTTTATATTATTTATTTTTAGAGCAATACAGTAATTTCAAGTTTTCTTTAAAAAAAGGGAGGCGATGTCTCCCTTTTTTAATTTAATTATTTAACCCGGTTTATGAAAAAATTTTTAATCATAGCAAATCCGGTATCCGGCAGTTTTATTGGAATAAACAAATTAGAACAGCTTAAAACTTATTTTTCAAACCAAGGCATTTATACTGAAATATACCTCACTCAATACAAAAATTCAGCTATAGATTACTGTTTAAAACGTCATTCCGAATTCACTGATTTTATAGCAGTCGGCGGAGACGGAGCTATAAACGAAATTTGTCAGATTGCAAAATACAGAGAAATAAATCTTGGTATAATACCTGCAGGAACAGCCAATGTTTTAGCTAAAGAATTCAATATACCTGAAAATGATATTTTCAAATCCGCAGAAATAATATTAAAAGGTTATGAAACCAAATTTGATTGCTGGGTTGCCAATGATAAAATTTTCGTATTATTCGTAAGCGGAGGAATAGATTCTGCCGCAGTTGAAAACATAAATCCGCTTTTAAAAAAAATAACAGGCAAAACTGCTTATGTGTATAGTTTTATAAAAAAATTTATTTTTTTCAATCTGCCTGATTATAATATAACAGTCAGTATTTCTAATGATTCATTTAAAAATAACCAGCATAAAAAAAACAATAATCAATCTGAAACGCATATAATTACAAAACAATTTTTTCTGACAAACATAGAAAAATATGCTGGAAATTTCAGTTTAAACTGCGGTAAAATATATTCTGATAAAATAATTGAACTGATATATTTTAAAAATATCAGCAGGTTAAAACTGCTAAAATTCGTTTTTTATATGATTTTCAAAAAAAATATTTTATCGCTTGATTATATAGGTTTAATTAAATCGGACGAATTTAAAATTACGGGTTCAAATTCTTTTCCAGTAGAATTCGATGGAGATTCCGGATTATACATTCCTCTCTGCATAACCCCGAATAAATACTGCATTAATATAAAAACCGGCAAAAAAAATATTCAACCCTAAATTTCATTTTCAAATAAAATCAAATTTTGGGTTGAATATTTTTTAAGTTCAAACAATTTTACAGTTCAAAGTCACACTTTGAATATTGATACTGATTCTGCAAGATTTGAAGCAATGCCATTCAAATTTTTCGATTCTAAAGCAAGCTCGTCAGCGCTTCTCGAATTTTCCTGAGCAGCCTGATTTATTTGAGACATAGCCAGATTAATCTGACCAACTCCTGATTTCTGTTCAGCCATAGCATTTTTTATCTGATGAGTAATTTTATCAACATTGTCCATTGATTTAACTATCTCAGAAACTGCGTTAGACTGTTCCTGTGTAGCAGAATTAACTTCAGTAGTAGCTGATTGAATAAGTTCAACCTGTTTAACTATTTGTTTGCTGGTGGTGTTCTGCTCATTCATAGCTGCCGTAACCTGAGATATTAATGACACCATTTCCTGAACCTTAGAAACAATTGATTCCAGAGCTGTTCCAACAAGATTTGAAAGTTCAACTCCATTATCAGCAAGTTTAGCATTACTGCGGGTAGAATCAACAGCTTTCTGAGTTTCAGTCTGGATATTTTTTATTATTCCGCCTATTTCTTTAGTGGCGTTAGAACTGCGTTCAGCAAGTTTCCTTACTTCATCAGCAACTACGGCAAAGCCTTTTCCGTGTTCGCCTGCGCGCGCAGCTTCAATAGCTGCGTTCAAAGCAAGCAAATTCGTCTGTTCTGAAATTTCAGTTATAACATCAACAATATTACCTATATTTTCCGCGCTTATTCCAAGACCTTCAATAATCTTTACAAGTTCAGTCATGCTGTTTTTAATCTGTATTATTCCATCATTTGATTTATTAACAGCTTCTTTACTGTCATTTGCAGTATCCCCGCTTTCTTTGGCTTTACTGTTAACCACATTTATATTGTCTGTAATTGTAGCGAGATTAGCCATCATTTCTTCAATTGCAGCAGAAGTCTGGTTTACGGAAGAACTCATACTTTTTGTTGAACCTGCCACGTTTTTCACTGATGCCGAAACCTGTGCAGCGCTTGCAGTTGTCTGAGTTACAGCAGAAGCTTGAACTTCAACATTATCAGAAACCATATTCAAATTTGAAGAAAATTCTTCAATAGTCGATGAAGTTTCTTCCACGCTTGACGCAGTTTCCTGAGATGCAGAAGAAATATGATGAACTTTTTCTTCAACTAATGAACTCGACTGTTTAACAGACTGAGCAGAATCTTTGATATTTTTTATAAGTTTGCCTATTTCTTTTACTGTAGTGTCAATATTATTCGCAAGAATTCCTATCTCATCTTTTGAATCTATTCCGCTTTTTACAGTAAAATCTCCTTCAGCCACTTTTTTCATTACATCCACTATTTTAAAAACAGGTTTTGTAATAATTTTACTTATAACCAAAGTTATGATTATTCCTATAAATACGGCAACTATAAGGCCTATAATAACCAGTCCTGTAGATAATGACAAAGCATTGGCGTTTTCTTTAGAAAGTTTCGATGATGATTCCACTGCAACTTTAGTAATTTCAGAAACTGATTCAAGAAGTTTTTCAGCCAAAGAATTTCTTGTTTTATTAAGGTTATCCATATCTTCGAAATTTTTCATTATTTTTTCAGTAGCTGATTTATATTCATGACTTGCAGCCAGTACTCCATCAAGTTCTTTTAAATCTTCTTCCTGAGTTGTATATTTTTTCAATTCAGCGACTGTTTTATCAATTTCTTCAAATTTTACCAATGCAGCCTGAATTATAGTAAAATCACGTATTGCTTGAGATTTATAGTTAGCTATTCTTATTTCATTTCCAAAATCTACAACATTATTTATCAAAGTAATTTTTGTATGTCTTCCTTTAACTTTAACTGCTCCTGCACCATATTCTTTTTCCAATTTACTGTTTTGTCCTGAAAGATAATCGTTCACTAAACCCACAAATTTTTTAGCACTTTCATCCATTACAATTCTCATTGCATCTCTTTCATCGTCCATTCGTTCAGTTTCATTAATCAATTTTTCATATTCAACAAGCAGAGGTTCAATAATTTCCAGATTTTTTTTCAATAAGGTTAAATTAGGATACTTCCCGGAAAACTCTTTAGCTTCACCTAAATGAGTTTTAACTTCTTCAAATTCTTCACGGCAAATTTTAAGATATTCTTTATTTTCAGACAATGAATATCCCCTGATATTGAACATAACTGTTCTGTAATGCCTTTCAAAATCAACGGACAACTCAAGTTCTTTTAAATATTCGTCTGAAAGACGGACAGATTTGGTTGTAGCGCTTTTCATATTAAAAGAGGCAAATAATCCTACCAATATAAGTATTGCAAGTATAACACCGAACCCGTAAGCTAATTTCATGCCAAGTTTTAAATTTTTGAACATAGCTTTCTACCTCTTATTTTTTAGATTTAATTATTTAACATTTCCCTGAGAAGCCTGACCTGACTGAACATTTTGAGGCGCCTGAGTTTGAACCTGCTGTTTGTTTATAACTGCGGATGGAACAGCCTGTTTTTCCTGTGAAGCAGACTGATTAACAGTGGTCTGCTGTGTTACAGTTTGGTTCTGGGAAGCAGCAGGCTGAGCTGGTGATTGAGGTTTCTGACCTTCTTCCACCTGCTGAGACATAGGCTGCTGCTGAACCTGAGCAGGAGCTTGAGTTTGCTGCGGCTGAGCCTGATTTTGTGTTTGAAAATTCATAGCAGGAGATTTTTTTATTACAGAATTTCCTGTAGGAGTCAAACTTAAAACTATAGATGTTACCATAAAAGCAATAGCTGAAAAAGTCGTTATTTTAGATAAAACCGTTTCTCCCTGAGTTCCAAAAACTGTTTGTGAAGAACCTCCAAAAATCCCGCCAAGAGAATTCCCTTTCCCTACCTGAAGCAAAACAACTATAATAAGTTCTATGCATACAACAATATGAATAATCAAAACAAAAGTGTGTAAACTAAAAAAATTCATTTTATAAACTCATCTCCTCAACCGCGTCATACGGTAAAATATTATAATAATTTAACAAAACAATAATTTTTAAACTAAAAATGCAGCAGCAAATTTCAATATTTTAATTTTATTTCACAAATTAATTGCAATTTTGATCCAAAGATCAAACCTCTGCATTTATTCTTTTATTGTAATTTTATTTAAATTTAACTATCGAAGCAAAACTTTCACAATCCAGAGAAGCGCCGCCTACAAGAGCTCCGTCTATATCAGGCTGATTCATAAGTTCAGCTATATTATTAGGTTTTACACTGCCGCCATACTGAATCACAATTTTTTCAGAACATTCAATCCCATACTTTTTTTTAAGCCAATCGCGTATATATTTATGAACTTCCTGCGCCTGTTCTTTTGTCGCAGTTTTTCCTGTTCCTATTGCCCATACAGGTTCATAAGCAATAGTAATTTTCACCATATCTTCAGATGTAATATCTTTCAATCCTTCCTGAAGCTGAGTATCAATTACTTTAAACGTTAAATTTTTTTCACGTTCATCAAGAGTTTCACCAATGCAAAAAATAGGAAGCAATGATGAAACCAGCGACGCTTTAATTTTTTTGTTTATTGTTTGATCTGTTTCTTTAAAATATTGCCTGCGTTCCGAATGACCGAGAATAACATACTGTCCGCCAGCGCTTAAAATCATATCAGCAGATATTTCTCCAGTAAACGCTCCTTCTTTTTCAAAATACATATTCTGCGCGCCGACAAATATATTTGAATCTTTCAAAATCTGAGATACTGATTCCAGACAAACAGCATTAACGCATACAGCTATATTCACATCTTTAATTCCAATCAATTTATTTTTAAGATTTATCGCAAGCATCTTTGCATCTTTCAGATTTTTATACATTTTCCAGTTTCCTGCTATAAACGGTTTTCTCATAATTTTATTTTCCTCCAAAAAATTATAAAACAATCACTTTTATCATAAATCTATTCATTTTTAAAATCATACTAATAATTTTTTTATATATATCCGCTTTTATTTGTTATTTAACGCTGAAACACCGGGCAATTCTTTGCCTTCCAAAAATTCAAGAGATGCTCCGCCTCCAGTAGAAATATGGGTCATTTTATCTGATAACCCAAGTTTTTTTACAGCAGAAACAGAATCTC
>JAGOBX010000143.1 GCA_017999075.1 Candidatus Babelota bacterium
CTTTTGAACAGTTCAATAATCTCTTCGGACGCGTGCATAATGTTTTTTTTGTTTTTTTTGTTCATTTTTTCTATAATCTGATTGGAAATAATTTCAATGTCTTCAAAACGTTCCCTTAGAGGAGGCAGGACTATAGGTATTACATTTATTCTGTAATATAAATCTTCCCGGAATCTTTTGTTTTCAACTTCATCCCATAAGTTTTTGTTGCTTGCCACTATGAACCTTGCGTCTATATCTATAGCAGCTGAACTGCCTAATCTTTCGATTTTTTTTGTTTGAATAACCCGGAGAAGTTTTGCCTGAGAATCTAAATCCATATTGTTGATTTCATCAAGAAACAGGGTTCCGTTATTAGCAAGTTCAATTTTTCCTTTTTTAGAACCTGCAGCTCCTGTGAATGCTCCTCGTTCGTATCCGAATAACTCCGACTGTATTAAAGTAGGAGGTATTGCTCCGCAATCTATTGCTATAAATGGATTGTCTTTTCCCTTTGAAATGTTATGAATATAATTGGCCATAACCTCTTTTCCTACGCCGCTTTCTCCCATCAGAAGTATTGTAACATTCTGTTTTGCAACTTTATGAACTGTATTCATTATTTCTGCCATTTTAGGACTTTTGGTTTTTAGTTCAAAACTGTGTTTTTCTATTGAATTTGATTTTAAATATTCAAGCTGGTTTTCAATATCTTCTACATATAAAGCCTGTTTTATAGTATATCTTATTTCATCTATATGGAATGGTTTTGTAAGATATTCGTAAGCTCCTGATTTTATGCATCTGACAGCTGTTTTCAAATCATCAATAGCAGTCACCATTATAACAGGAAGCCTGTCAAATTTATTTTTGATTAATTTAAGAACTTCTTCGCCAGAAATATCAGGCATTCTTATATCAAGAATGACAATATCAGTCATTTCATTATCAAGAAAATCCAGAGCTTTTTTTGGATTTGTATAAGATATTACAGAATAATCTTTGCCAAGCAGATCATTTAAAAATGAACAGACAGATTCGTCATCGTCAATAACAAGTATTTTTTTTTTCATAAATTTTGAGTTACCCTTTTATCAATAAATCAAAAATTTTTTTTATGAGTTCTTTGTTGGAAAAAGGTTTTGTAAGTATATCGTTTGCCCCTGAATCAAAGCATATCTGGCGAACGCTGTTTTCAGCTCTTGCAGTTATTATTAAAACAGGGATGTTTTTTGTTGATTCACTGCTTTTGATTTTTTTGCATACGTCAATTCCGCTCATGTCTTTCATTGAAATATCAAGAAGAATAATATCTATTTCCTGATTTTTTAAAATAGAGAATGATTCTTTTGGATTAGGACATTTTATAACATTGAAATTTTCGTTTTCAAGCAGTATTTCAATAAAATCGAGTATTTCGTTGTCATCATCAATTATAAGCACAGATTTTCGTTTTAATCCTGATTTAAAAAAATGTTTTCCGTTTTTTTTCTGAGATTCATCTGTTGAAATTATTTTTTCGTTATTAATTTCAATATGCGCAACAGGAGGTAAAATGAATGAAAAAATGCTGCCTTTGTTTAAAGAGCTTTTTACAGTTATGATTCCTGAATGGAGTTCTATAATATTTTTGCAGATTGATAATCCAAGTCCGAGTCCGCTGTAAGAGCGGGTTGAAGAAGAGTCTATTTGATAAAATCTTTCAAAAATTTTTTCAATTTTATCGTCAGGGATTCCAATCCCGAAATCCTGAATTTTGAATTCTACTGATTTATCAGAAAAAACTGAAGCAGATATGTTTATAACACCGTTCTTATTTGAAAATTTTATGGCGTTGCTTAATAAATTGTTTATTACTTGTAAAATTTTGTCTTTATCGCAGGTAATACATATTTCTTCCTGCGGAATAACCAATTTTACGGATATATTTTTTTGTTTTAATAAGTCTGAATGCAGAGATATCGAATCATTAATAATATCTCCGAAAACAAATGTTTCATAAAAAAGTTTGTCAATTCCTTTTTCCATTCTTGAAAAATTTATCAGATCATTTATTATATTAACAAGCCTGTCAACGTTTGAAATTATACGCGTCAGATAGTCTTTTTGTATTGAAGTCAGAACGCCGTTATCGATTTTAATGATTAATTCCGAAAAACCGCGTATTGCAACCAATGGGGTTCTAAGTTCATGAGAAATGTTTGATAAAATATTTGTTTTTACTATATCCAGAGATTTCAGTTCTTTATTAACTTCTGTAAGTTGTTCGTTAATCAGATTTATTTTTTGTTCCTGCATTTTAATATCTGTAATATCGGGGAAAATCATAAGTCCGGCAATTATGTCTCCGAATTTGTTTAATATAGGAGTTGCATACATTAGCGCCCATTTTTCCGAACCGTCCTGGCGTATAATTTTATATTCTTTGTTTATTATTTTTTTTCCTGAAATAGCTTGATTTAAAGGTCTTTCTGAAATTTCAATTAGTTTGCCGTCTTCAGTTGAAAAATTCCAGGAATAATTTAAGTCGGACATATTTGTATCAATATATTTGTTTTTAAATTCGGGTTCAATTCCCAAAATTTTGAATGCTGCAGGATTGCACATTTTCATTTTTTTTTCAATTGAGTCTGCCAATGCCATAGGAACTGGATTTTGTTCAAATGCTGTTTGCAGAAGCGCCTGTGTATATTCAAGTTCTTTTTCGAGTTTTTTTCGTAATGAAATGTCGCGAATTATAGCCTGGTAAGTTGAATCAGGCATCATTTTAGTATTCATTTCAATTATGACTGTTTGTCCGTTTTTTTTTGTGAGGAATCTTTCATTTATAACCTGCCTGCCTTGTTTTAACAAATCATATTGAAACGGAACTCTTTTTAATTCTTCAGGGTTGAAAAGAATTGAAATATTTTTTCCGATCAGCTCATTCTGACTGTAGCCTGAAAGTTCGCATATTTTTGAATTTGCGCCTATTATTATTCCTTCTGAAGAACCCAGTAAAATTCCGTCTGCAGCAAGTTCAACAAGTATTCTGTAGCGTTCTTCGCTTTTTTTAATAGCTTCATCGAGAGTTTTTTTTAAAGTTATATCTCTGAAAATTCCCAATAAATATTTTTTTTCATTTATTGTAATAGGAGAGGAATTAATATCAGTAAAAAAAATTGTTCCGTCTTTTCTTTTTACAGGAATATCTGAAGCTGTTTTGATTTCGCATTTTAACTGTTTTTCCATTAAATCTTTTATTTTATCAATTTCTTTTTCAGGATGAATATCCGTAATGTTTAACGATAATATTTCTTTTTTAGTATAACCGAGCATTTGGCAAATGGAGTTATTGGCGAGAAAAAAAGATTTGGTTTCTGCATCTGCAACAAGTATGCCGTCAAGAGCGTTGTCGAAAATGGTTCTGAATTGTTCTTCTGATTCTTTTAAAGCGGATTGAGCATGTATTTTTTGAGTAAGTTCTGTTTTTAATTCTTTGGTTTTAAGAGTAACCTGTTTATGTAATAAATAATTCCAGATTATTACAAGCAAAAAGAAACCTGAAATGATTAAGGCAGTTGTAATAAAAGTTTTTCTGAATTTTTTACTGAACCATATATCTTTTTTTTCGAGACTTATCCATTTTTCATAAATGACTTTTTTTTCGCGGTCAGAAATTGAATTTACAGTTTTCTGCAGTATATCACGCAATAATGGGTAGTCGTTTCTGACAGCTATTGCTAAAGGGTTGCTTTTTCCTGAATCTCCTGTAACACGCAAATTTGAAATGCCGTGTTTTTCAATAAGATATGATGCTATAGCAAGATTTACCACAGTAGCATCAGCTTTGTAAAATGATACTTCTTTCAATGCAGTTAAATCGTCTTTTACAGGGATAATAATTACATTCGGATATTTTGATTTTATAAACTCATGAATAGCATTGCCTTTTGTAATTGTAATTTTTTTTCCTGACAACTGCTCAAGGGTGATTTCGTCATAAGAATCGCCTGCAGTTATAATAACATTAGGAATATCGATTATAGGATTTGTGTAAATAAGATATTTTAATCTGTCTGGAGTTATCTGAGCCGCAGTTATTCCGTCTACTGACCTGTTTTTTGCAGCTTCAATAACATCATCCCAATTTTTAAGCTGAACAATTTTTAATTTTATTCCCAATCTTTGTTCAATAATAGAAAAATAATCCGAAAAAAAACCTGAATATTTGCCGTTTTCAAAATATTCAAGCGGAGGGAAATTGGGATCAGGAGCTAAAGAAATTACAGGATGCGAATTCAGCCAGGAAAGTTCAGAACTTGTGAATTTTATTGGTTCGGCATAAGAATTGGTAATAATTAAACCGAAACATAATAAAAAAATATAAGCTATAAAAATTTTATTATTATTATTTTTTTTATAATTCATTGTGTTAAAATTTTATATTAAAAAATAAAAAAAAATAATGTTTTTTTATAAAATTGAAAAAAATGTGTTTTTTATGCAACGAGCTTGACATTTAATTCATAAAAAGTAAAATATTACGATAATTTTATTGAGGAAAAAATTGATGGATAAATTTATTATCGAAGAATGTAAAAAAATAAGCGGCGAAATATTTGTTAGCGGATCTAAAAATGCGGCTCTTCCGATTATGGCTGCAACCCTCCTTGCTTCCGGAGAATATGTTTTGTCCAATATACCGGATTTACGCGATGTTAAAACAATGTCTAAAGTTTTGGAACATCTTGGAGCAAAAACAAAATATGATAATATTTCCAAAAAACTTATTATAAACACAGAAGGCATAAAAAAAAGTTCTGCCGCTCCTTATGAACTCGTTAAAACAATGCGTGCTTCGGCAGTTGTACTTGGGCCTTTATTGAGCAGATTTGGGGAAGCAAAAGTTTCTCTTCCAGGCGGATGCGCTATAGGAGCAAGACCTATAAATATTCATCTTAGAGGATTTGAAGAATTGGGCGCTGCTATAAATATTGAAGATGGTTATGTTTTAGCTAAAACTACTAAAAAACTTAAAGCTGCAGTTATATCGCTTGATTTTCCTTCTGTAGGGGCAACAGAAAATCTTATGATGGCTGCGTGTTTGGCTGAAGGAAAAACAAGGATATTGAACGCTGCCAGAGAACCTGAAATAGTTGATCTTGCTAATTTTTTGAATAAAATGGGAGCTAAAATAAAAAATGCCGGAGAATCGAATATTGATGTTACAGGAGTAAAAAAATTAAAACCTGTTTCATATAAAATAATTCCTGACAGAATAGAATTCGGAACTTTTATAACAGCAGGCGCTATGATTCCTGGAGAAATAACTATAAAAAATGTGAATACTGAACATTTGCCTGGAGTTATTGAAAAAATAAGAAAGACAGGCGTTATAATCGAAAACAGTGGCGCCAATGCTGTAATTGTCAGTAGAATGAAAGAAAAATTAAAACCAGTAAATATTAAAACAATGCCGTATCCAGGATTTCCTACTGATATGCAGGCGCAGATGTGCGCAGCTTTGTGTTTGGCTGACGGAGTAAGCTGTATTTCTGAAACAGTGTTTGAAAATAGGTTTATGCATATTAGCGAACTTAACAGACTTGGAGCCAATATTAGAATTGACAGAAATACCGCTGTAATAACTGGTGTGAAAAAATTAACCGGAGCGCAGATTATGGCGACTGACCTTCGAGCAAGTGCAGCGCTTGTTCTTGCAGGACTTGCATCATCTGGAAAAACCGAACTTTTACGCGTTTATCATATTGACAGAGGATACGAACATATAGAAAAAAAATTTGCGCATATAGGCGCTAAAATACATAGAATAAAAGCTGAAGTCATATAAATTTATTGATATTTAAATAATTGTTTTTTTATTTTTGAAAATTGAATTAGGAGGAAAAATATGGTTGTATTGATTGCGTTAGGTGTTCTTGTTTTGTTATTTTTAATTATAGCGTTTTACGCTGTTGGAGTGTATAACGGGATAGTCGGGCTGAAAAATCAGTCGGAAAATTCATGGTCTCAGATTAAAGTACAATTGAACCGGAGGTATGATCTGATTCCTAATCTTGTTGAATCTGTAAAAGGATATTTGAAACATGAACGCGAAACTCTGGAAAAAGTTATTCAGGCGAGAAATATGGCTGCCGGTAGCGCTAACATTTCGGATAATATAAAAAATGATAATATGCTTACAGGCGCTTTGAAATCGTTATTTATGGTAATGGAAAATTATCCGGAACTTAAAGCAAATCAGAATGTTATGCATCTGCAGGAAGAACTCGTGTCAACTGAAAATAAAATAGCTTTTGCGCGTCAGCTTTATAACGATACTGTAATGCAATTCAATACATTGATTCAATCTTTTCCGCAAAACATTATAGCCAATTCATTTAATTTTAAAGCTTTTGATTTTTTCAATGTTGAATCTGAAGAAACATTAAAGAGGCCTGAGGTTAAATTTTGAAAAAAACTCCGGCGAATTCGGATTTCTGGGCTCTTCAAAAACAAAATAAATTACGGTTTAAACTGCTGCTGGCAATTCTCTGCGTAATTTATTCAGGTATATTTTATTTTGTGTTTGCTTCAACAATAATTATTTTAGGAAGCAGGCATTTTGGATTCGATAATTTATTTGAAATAATAAAAAGTTTAAAGTTTTTTATATATTCTTCAGCCGCAGGATTAATTTTTACATTATTTCAATACAAGTTTTCCAATAAAAACGGAGCAGATACCATTGTAGAGTTACTTAAAGCCAATAAACCTGATAAAGAAGATTTTCTTCATAATCAAGTCATAAATATTCTTGAAGAAATAAAAATTGCTTCCGGATATATCCATCGTGTTGATTTGGTTATATTGCCTACTTTATCGAAAAATGTTTTCTGCGTCGATATATCAGGATTTAAAGTTATAGGTTTAACGGAAGGAATAATTTTTAAGTTTTCAAGAAATGAAATTCAGGCTCTTATATCTCAGCAGTTTACTCATTTAATAAACGGAGACACGGAAATAATATCATTTATATGTTCCACACATACATTTTTTCAAAATATTGCTGACGCTATTTTGTTTTCCGGCACGATTAAAACTCCGCGTGCAAGGAAATCTTTGTTTTCTGATAAAGGCGAAGGCGAATCCATATCATTCAACCTGCATACTTTTCTTATTTACGGGGTTCTTGTTGCGGCACAGGTTATTATAAAACTTCTTAATGTTACAATATCCCGTAACCGTGAATTTTTTGCGGATTACAAAGCTGTTGAATATACCAGAAATCCTATGGCGTTAGCAGAAGCTTTATATAAAATCAGCGAATCAAGAATAAGTAAGAATATAGGACTTCATCAGAACTTATCTGCATTGTTTATAGTTCCTCCGGAAAGTTTCTCGATTAATGAAAAAAAAGGTTTGATAGCGGAATTGTTTTCGACTCATCCTCCTGTTAAAGAACGGATAGATAAACTTATTGAAATGGCTGGAATGTCGGTTAAATATTTTTATTTTGATAAAGGAAGAAAAGATTATATTAAAAATAAAAAAAACATTGAATCTGATACGTATATTGACGGATCAAAAAATGAAACTTGTAAATCGCAAGTAAACAATGTTGAAAATTCTTCTGGCGAAGGGAATAAAGATAAAGAAGAAAAACAGATGTACTATGTTTATAATCAGGATAAATGGGAAGGACCTTTTGAAAAAAATTGTTTGTTTTCTCTTCAATATTTAATGCCGGACTCTTATGTGAATATTGCAGGCAGAGATACTGTAGGAAGATTGACAGAAATATTGCCTGAATTCGGATTTTTGGAAAATAAAAGTTCTGAAACTGCGTGTCCGAGATGCGGAGAGATGGGAGGAACTCTGGTTAAAATTAAATATGAATATGTTCCTGTTGAAAAATGCAGGCGTTGTTCAGGATATCTGGTACATACCAATAAAGTTATAAGAATATTAAATAGAAGTATAGAACAAATATCTTCTGATAAAATAAAAATTGCGGAAACTTATTTGAAAAGTATAGTTACCAAACACAAAAAAGTTTTTGAACTGGATTCGACTAAACTCTTGAAATGCCCTAAATGCAAACAAAATATGATACGGTGTTTTTATAATTATATAGATTATATTGTTGTAGACAGATGCCTTGTTTGCAATTTAACCTGGTTTGATGCTAAAGAACTAGAAATGCTTAAGTATTATGT
>JAGOBX010000144.1 GCA_017999075.1 Candidatus Babelota bacterium
TAATAAAATCAAATCTATTAAAAAAAGTATCACGGCATATAATTTAGTTTTTATAATTTTCAATATAATGCTTTTCATATTTTAATATGACCCTCTTGCAGTTATAACAGTAGTTATGGTTTTCAAAAAAATATATAGATCAAGTCCTAATGTCCATTGTTCAATATAATAAATATCAAGTTTAACCATTTCTGTAAAACTCAAATCACTTCTTCCTCTAACCTGCCATAAACCTGTTAATCCGGGCATAACTGAAAGTCTGCGTTTATGCCATTCCTCATATTTTTCAACTTCTGAAGGTATCGGCGGCCTAGGTCCTATCAAACTCATCTCACCTTTTAAAACATTATATAACTGAGGCAATTCATCTATACTAAATTTTCTTAAAAAAGACCCGAATGCAGTAACCCTGGGATCTTTCCTTATCTTAAAGATAGGACCGTCAGCTTCATTAAATTTTTTCAAACCGTCTAATTTTTTTTCAGCGTCGGCACACATTGTTCTGAATTTATAAAAAACAAATAATTTTCCTTTTCTTCCAACCCGTTTTTGTTTAAAAAAAACAGGTCCTGGAGAATCAATTTTTATAAACAACATTATTATCAATAAAAAAGGCGCTAAACTTATAAGCAGTATCAAACTCAATGAAATGTCCATCAGCCGTTTCAACAAAAATTTTATACCTGTCAATGGAGTATCAATTATCTTCAAAAAAGTTAAATTTGAAATTTTATAAGGCACAGAAACGCTGGTAATAATATTATACGAATCTGGCACAAAATAAGAAATTATTCCATTTTTTTTTAAATCACCGGCAAGCCGTTTATATATATCCAAATACGATGCCTGATTTGTCATAATAATTTCTTTCACATTATTCTGAATCAAAAATTCTTTTACAGAATCAAATTTTTTTTCAAGTTCAGAAACATCAAATATCTTTACAAGGCGCAATCCATATTTAATATAAGACAAAATTTTAGTTTCAATAATTTTCGTATCTCCGGGCTGACCTATCAAAACAATATTTGAAACATCGTCACCTGATTTCCTTAATTTCATTATTTCAGATAAAATATATAACCTAAAAATAACCAATATAAACGCAGTGCTTATAAAACTGAATGTAACTCGCCTTGGAGCAAGAAAAAGATTTTTTGATAAAAACAATAAAAACATAAATACTATAAATTGAGCGCACAACCCTTTTATTAAAATTTTAACGTCTCTTGCTATAGATATTATCCTGAATCTATGATAATATCCCTGATGATTAAGATTTTTTAAAAAAAAATAACTTGAAACGCAAAGAATCATTATGAAATGTATCAAAGCCTGCAAATTAAATTTATAATAATATTTAGGCGTGGTCAAAAAGAAAATAAGGTATATGGAAAACAGCGCTGCCAGATCAATTATTTTTAAATTTATTCCTGATTTTAGTTTTCCAGCATTTTTCATATTTTTTTCTCTATGCCTTTATTGAAATGATTTTTTAATAAATCATATAAAAATATAAAAATAAATTTCGGATATTCCAAAAAATATCGTTTAAATAAATACGGTTCATCGTATATTCTGTATAACCATCTTAAACTGAATTTATCGACAAAATGAGGATAGTAATATAATTTTTTAGCGGCCTGATGAATAAAGCCTCCACACGAAAATCCTATCCCTGACCAATTATTATTAAGAAGCTCAATCAAAAATTCTTCCTGCAGCGGAGCTCCCATTCCTGTAATAACAATATCGGGATTTAATGCTGTAATATTTTTTATAACTCTGATTTTCTCATTATTATCAAAAAAATATCCGTTTCTAAATCCAGAAATTTTCAACCCCGGAAATTTATTTTTTATATTATCAATGCTTTTATCTACAATGTCGTCCTTAGCTCCGATAAAATAAACAGACAGTTTATTATTCGCTGCCTGTTCGAATACAAATGGAGCAATTGAAGTCATATCAAAACTTTTCCGTTCACAATCTGAAACAGAAAAAAAATTTAAAAATTTTACAAGCAGCATGCCGTCAATAAATATATGGTTAAATTTGTTATATAATTCAGGATTTTTTCTGCCTATCAAATATGTATACGGATTCAAAAAAGTAAAAATTCGAGAATTGAATTCACTGTTATTTTTATTTTTCAAAAAGTTGAATAAATCTGCTAATTCCGGTGTATTTCTCCGGCTGGTTTTAGTTTTAAGTATGCTTATCATATTTTAAGATATTCGGAAATATTTTTCAAAGTTGCAAGTTTGGTCATTCTGTAAATCGAACAATTTTTAGAAATGCCTATTTTATCTATAGTTATAATTCTGTCGGCAGGATAATTTTTTTCAATCATATCAAGAACAACCGCAGACCCGAAATTTATTATATACGCATATTCAAAAAAATCTATGTCTTCCGCTATATCAATATTTTCTATAATATTAATTTTATCAGAATTCACATATTTTAAAAATTTGGATTCTGATTCAAGCGGATGAATTTTCACATAAATGTTAAAACCCGCCTCATTCAAACTTCTAAATAATATATTGTACATTTCAATCTCGGATTTTTTAGACATCAGTCTTCCTTCAGATAAACACGATGTTATGATCAGAACTTTTCTAGTGCCATTGATTTGTTTTGCACATCCGTTATTTTCAACTTTCATTTTATAATATATTTTATTAGGGTTTCTGTAATTCAGCAGATGTTCCCATCTCACATACACATCATCAATAACACTCGATGTCCCAAACACTCTATAATATTTATAGGGAAAATTAAAAAATATTTTTGAAATAGGTGGATAAATTATTTTCAAAAAATAATCAATCGGTTTGTTTTTATTATAATAAGATGCACCTTCATCTATTGCAGTTATCTTTATAGAATCTGCAACCTGTTTTAACTGAAAAATAAAAATTTGAGTAAAAACATCTTTTTCAGAAAAGATTATCAATCTAATGCTCATATTTTTATAAGGAGCAACATATCTTGAAATTTTTATTTTTAAAGAATAAATAAAGCGCCTGTATTCCAGCAATTTAACTAAAGGGTTTTTTAAAAAGTCGATTTGTCTGAATTTATAATCTCTGATTTCTACAATTTTAGAGCTTGGAAACTTTTCAATCAGGTATTCTTTATTAACGTATTGACTTATAAAAAAAACATATTCTCTGCCATAAAAATCTTTATTGGTATTATCTTCAGCAACACGTAAAAACTGACGCAAATGAAACGGCGTTTTAATAATTACTGCATTCATTTTTTTTTTTAATAACAAAAGATTCAATTGTATTCAAACATTTTTCAGAACTGCCGCAATCAAATTCAGTATAATTAATTTCAACCCATTTTCTGCAAATACCGCATGCTTTTTCATAATAAACAGGATCACTTAAAAGTTTGTTAAGTTTTTCCGTGAACGTGCCGGAATTTTCAGCAAACAAGAAATCATCATTCAATTCATCATAAAAAGATTTTTTGTTACCCGTGAAATCAATACTTATAGCCGGTTTGCCGTGTATAATCGACATTCCAAGAACTGCGCTGAAATGTCCAATCGACAGAAATCCGGAATCAATAAGATTTTCAAGTAAAATCTCATTATCAGAAAAAAAATATTTTTCGCCTGTTAAAACTGATTTATAAATCTTCCTGATATTTTCAGGTTCACGAGGATGAAATCTTATAATAAATACGGCATTTCGATTACAGTCATCCATAGATTTTTTTATCAGCTTGATAGAATGCTTCAAATATTCCATCCCATAAATTTCCTGTATTGCTTCAGTAAAAAAAATTATTTTTTTCACACTGCATTCCATTTTATTTTTTTCAGAAGAAACAAACTTATTTTTCATAAGAATTTTTTCAAAAACAGGATTCCCTGTTATTTCAATATTCTCCGCGCTAATGCCAAGCTGCAGCAAATGTTTTTTCAAAGATTCACCAGAAACCATATATACAGAATTCCTGTTTTCTGCTGCATTGCAGTTCCAGTTTAAAACATAATCTAATCCGATTTTCACAAATATTTTTTCAACAAACCTATTATATTTTTTGATATCAGGTTTATCTTTTGTTAACCACAGGCTTGCAACAGGAATTCTAAGTTTTAAACATAAGGACTGAATCAATCTTATATACAATCCTCCAAGAGATGAACCAATAATTAAACAATCAGGTTTAAGGATTATGATTCTAAATACCAATATAATTGAATTTAAAATCTGAAAAAACCTATGACAAATTTTTAAATTTGAATCAGAACTATTTTTAAAAAATAATAGCGGAAGCTTAATTATTTGTGCGCTGGAATCTCTCCTCAAGCGTTTTATATCAAAATTATCTATTGATTTATCCGCAGCATTCAATTTTTTGGAATAAATAAAAAAACATCTATGTTTATTTTTATCAGCCGCTTTTTTAATTATCTCATAAAATATATCAAACTGAATATAATAATACCACGGTACAAACAATAGTTTCATGATAGGGCATTATTAAAAAAATCATGTTATCGGGCACAAATCTTTTTTAATACCCGTAACTTTTTTTATATGAGAGTTGAATATTTTAAAAAGTTCTTTGTGGATTACAAATGATTTTTCCAAATCAGGCAATCTGCTTTCTTTTTTTAATAATATTTCTTCAGCTAACATCGAAGTCAACTGGCTTGTGTAAACAATGTTGAAAGGAACTTCTTCAGAATTCAATCCATTCAAAATTTTAAAAATATAAGCCGAATTTTTACTTTCATCAATTTTAATCCTGTAATTATCCGAAAGAATTTCTATCTGTACCGGAACCATATTTCCAGAATGAAATTGTACAGAACAAAAATTTTCATTTATTTTTCCTGTAATAACTCCTGAAAATTCTGAAAGTTCAGTTCCCCTCTGATTTTTTAAAATCTCCTGCGATAAATATTCACCTTCAAGATTTAATTTCCCTTTATCTCCGCATAACGCATAAAACAAATCTATAAAATGAACGGCGTTGCATCCAAGTCCATGGTTTCCGGAAATAACATTAAAATATATTTTGGTTTCAGTTTTAAATTTTTCAATCAAGCCAGCGTAAAAAGGAAAATATCTTCGCGTGCAGTTAATCCAGCCTTTAGCTTCATTTTTTTTAAAAGCCTTAATTATGGTTTTAAATTCATCTTCCGACTGACAAACCATTTTTTCAATCAAAAAACATTTTATTCCCAATTTCAATAAATCTAATAAAATATTTTTTCTGCCGGCAGCGGTTGTAGCTACAATGGCCAAATCATAACTATTTTCTAATTTTTCATGAGAAGTATACCATTCGATTTTGATATTTCTATTTTTTAAGAATTCCTGATTAGCCTCAGAAATTCTTGTAATTGCAGTTTGAGTGTTTTTTTCATTCGGTTCTACAACATCTATATTCATTGTGAATTTGTCTATATTCAATAAAGATTGCAGATGCCGGCTTCCAAGCTGGCCGCATCCGATAATAACAATTTTTTTATGTTCCATAAAACTCATCAACTCCGATTTTATTTTTTTCTAATTCTATCAATAATTAAATTTACCGCATTATTCGACGCATTTCCTCCTGAATTTCCAAAAAGCTTATAAAATTGTGTTTTGGAAAATTTTCTAAAATTATTTTGTTTTTCTTCATCAGACAAATATTCTATCATATTAGCTTCAAGGTTTTCCGGAGAATCGTTAAACACAGTCATATTTCTGTAATTTTCAACATATCCTATTTCAAAATAATATTTTGTTTCAGGATAATTCAACATAAAACACAAATTGTCAAGTAAAACGGCTTCACCCATAATCGATGAAAATGTGCCAACGCACCAATCAGTTACTGAAAGCAAATCAGCATTATGAACTATCAAATCCTGCGGAGCAAAATAAATTTTCGAGGTATCTAATGCGGCGCAGCTTTCAAGAAAACCCATATTATCGCTTGACCAAGGTTTTATAATAATATCAAATCCGAATTTGTAACCTAATTTAATTAATATTTTAAGTGTTTTATGATAGTTTTCCCTTATGATTAAAGCCGTATCTAAAACATCCACCTGAGCTGTAAACAATAAATATCTTTTATCAGGATTCAATTTTAAAATTTCAGAGATTTTTTTTCTTGTTTCTTCACTTTTTGTTTTCAGAATTTTCCAGTGTCTGTCAAGCCTGGGATAACCCGTAACTTCTACAGAATCAGACGGGTATCCGAACGACAAAAAATTTTTTTTATGAAATTCGCTCCACACAAAAACTTTATCAGGTATACAAAACGCGTTTTGACGCTTATTTTCCGATGTCCAATATCCATTTTCCGAACGATTCAACCCGTGATGATACGGACCCAATGCCTGCTGCATTCCAAAAATATAAATATTAAGCATTCTCGCCGCAGAAACCAACGGTCTAAAAACTCCTTCCCAGTTATAAACAAACACCGCTTCAGATTTTATTTTATCCAACAGCTTCAAATACAAATCATATTCTGCTATTTTATGCTGAAAAATTTCTTTTAAATTTTCAAAAGATAAATAATCTGAAATTATATCATATGCCAATGAATATATTTCTTCTAAAACTTTTATATATCCGTTATCCAATGGTTTAGGCGATTTAACAGGCAGCTTATGTTTAAAAAAATTCCAGTTAAAAGAAGATAATTCAAAATCAAACGGAGTTTTTGAAAAACACTCAAATTCATTTCCCATCTGTTCTGAAAGAGATTCCATTATTCCTTCAGCATAAGGTAAAACAGTATAATAATTCTCATTTTGAAAATCAAAATGATTACGCAGATTTTCATATTCAACTATACTCAAAAGTTTTTTTTTATTTAATTTGAACAGTTGGATATTCTGAAATATATCCCGCGCTAATAAACGGCTTTTTGTTTTAATTTCATTTTTCAAAGATTTTTTTTGTTTTTTAGTTACAACTAAACGCTGACAATATCTTATTTTAGACGTGTTAAGCGGTAAATTTTCAATAACAATGTCTTTAAAAATTTTTCTTTTAAATCTTTCTATACATTCTTTTTTCCGTAAAACAAGATAAGCAGGTTCCTGGAACGAGATTTCTATAAACCACCATGCGCTGATATTTTTATAAATTAAAGAATCAAACACAGGTTTTCCTGTAGTTTTTAAAATTTTATTTGATAGTTCTGCAACATAATTACGTGCTTTATCTCTAATTCTATCTTCTGCTGTTTCAGGACCGAATTCAGAAATATGATAAATGTTCTTATTCTTTATGATATCAGGAAAACTTTTCGAATCAAAAACAGCAAATTCATTTTCAGACAATTTTTTTTTATTTAAATCCGAATCGCCATTAATCAGAAACAATGTTTTAAACTCCATTTATTTGATACCTCCGGACTGAAACTGCTGCTGCTGATTAATAATTTGAGTTCCGCTTAATGTCAAAGCAGCTACACCCATATCAATATTTGAATTATTTATTTCATTAGACATATGCAATTCATTGAAATAATATGTTACTGCAATATCAGGATCTCCGTAATAAATCTGTTTTCCATGTGATATAAGTAATGCCTTATTACATTTTTGCTTAACAAATGAAACGCTGTGAGTCACTATAACTACCACTTTTGCTTTATCAATCAGTTCATCCATACGTTTTGCGGCTTTTTGCTGAAACTTTATATCACCTGCGCTGAGCAATTCATCAAGCATTAAAATTTCAGGGGCAATATTTGTAGCTATAGAAAACACAAGCCTGCTCTTCATTCCATCCGAATAAAATTTAAAAGGCTGATCTATAAATTCTGACAATTCTGAAAATTCTACTATTTCATCAAATATTTTGTCGATTTTATTTTTTGTCAATCCCATAAAACAACCAGCCAGATAAATATTATCCCTGCCGCTTAATTCATTTCGTATTCCCATTCCAGGACTTAACAGCAAATGTTGTCCGAAAATCCCGATTTTCCCTGTTTTTATAGGGACCAATCCTGCAATTGCTTTAAGCAAAGTGCTTTTACCTGCGCCGTTTGCTCCTATTATTCCAATAATATCTCCTTTATAAACTTTAAAATTAATATTCGTCAGTGCATAAAAATAATCAAGTTTTTTCCTTTTCAACAAACGCGCTAC
>JAGOBX010000145.1 GCA_017999075.1 Candidatus Babelota bacterium
ATGTTATATTTCCGCTTGCCTCGACTTCTGCCAACACATCCGGCGAAACAGAAATTTCTGATTTTGAGACTGCGTATAAAAAATTTCATAATAAAGTTGACGCTATAATAAAATATTCTGAAAATATAAATAAATTAAATACAATGGTGGAATTCGATGATTCCGGAGAATACAGAATTTTAAGAGAAGGTAAATATAATTCGTTTGAAATAGCGAAATTGCTTGACGAATAAAAATTTGTTATATAAAATTATTTTTTTATAATAAAAGTTAAAAACAATTCATTACATTCATTTATTAAAATTGGAGACTTATTTTGCTTATTAAAGAATTTATAGGAAACAGAATTTCTGTTATTATTAAAGAAATTTTCGGGATAGATGCCGAAGCCAAAATTGAGAATTCTAAACTTGAGAATGCAGGTGATTATTCTACGAATATTGCCATGGTAATATCCGGAAAATTAAAGCGAAAACCTATTGATACTGCTAATGAGTTAGCTTCTAAAATCAGTGAATTTGATTTCGCTGATAATACTAACGTAACAGCACCTGGTTTTATTAATTTCAGGTTAAATAAATCATTTTTAAGAAATCGGTTGGTTTTAATGTCTTCTGATTTTGAACGATATATAAAAATAAATATAGGAAATAACAAAAAATATAATATAGAATTTGTAAGCGCTAATCCTACAGGACCGTTAAATGTAGTTAATGCCAGGGCGGCTTCAACGGGTGCGGCTCTTGCTAATTTATTAAATAAAATAGGGTTTCAAACTTTTAAAGAATTTTATATAAATGATGCAGGAAACCAGATAGAAATATTCGGAAATTCTGTTAGATTGAGGTATTTGGAATTATTCGGAATTCCAATTGTTTTTCCTGAAAATCATTATCAGGGTGATTATGTTATTGAAATATCAAAAAAAATAAAAGAAGAAGATGGCGATAAATATCTTAAAAATACTGAATGCGAACAAAAAAAAGTTTTTAAGGATAGAGCCAGAGAAATTGTTGTGAACTGGCAAAAGAGAACTCTTGAAAAATATAATATATATTATGATAAATGGTACAGTGAATATAATGAACTTCATCTGACAGGAAAAGTCTATGATACTCTTGAAATAATTAAAAATAAAGATTTATGTTACCAGGAAGAAGGGGCAGTTTGGCTGAAAACCAAGCAATATGGAGATGAAAAAGACCGTGCTTTAAAAAAAAATAACGGATTACCCACTTATTTTTTAACTGATATAGCGTATCATAAAGATAAATTTGACCGCGGTTTTGATTATGTTTTGGATTTATGGGGACCTGATCATCACGGACACATTAAACGGACAGAAATAGCATTAAAATCAATGGGGTTGAATGCAGAAAATTTTAAGGTTATGATAATCCAGCAGGTGAATTTTATTGATAATGGCGAACATTTAAAAATGTCTAAAAGAAAAGGGCAAATAATAACATTGGATGAACTTATGAATGAAATTCCTGATGATGTTTCTAAATTTTTCTTTTTAATGAGAAACAGCGATAGTCATCTTGATTTTGACATTCAGCTTGCAAAAACTGAATCAAATGAAAATCCTGTTTATTATATTCAGTATGCTTATGCTAGAATCAGAAGTATTTTCAGAAAATTTGAAAATGAAAATAAAAGCAGGTTTGATAATTTTAAAATATTTTATGAACAAATCAGAATTAAAGGACTTAATATTGTTGGAAACGAAGAAGAAGAAAAGGAACTTATTAAAACTTTGACTATATATCCCGAAGAGATAAAGCTTGCGGCATTGACATTACAACCACACAGGATAACAAATTATTTGCGTAAACTGGCAGGAGATTTTCATTCGTTTTATAATAAGCTTCAGATATTAAATTGCGATAATTCAATGAATGAATTTGAAAGGCTTGTACTTGTTGACTGCGTAAGTAAAGTTATTAAAGACGGATTAACTCTTTTGAATATTTCTTCTCCGGAAAAAATGTAATATACAAATTAAGAGATTTATTATAAAATAAAAATTAATATTTATTAAAGTCATGGAGGGAAAATTGAGAAAAATAGCTGTTATAGACGATGATTATAATTTGAGAAAACTTGTAACAAATGTTGTTGAACGTGAAATAGGAGTTGCAGCTGTGTCTTTTCCTCCTATGCTTGAGCTTATTACGATTTTTAAAGAGAATAAGTTTGATTTACTTATAATAGATTATTTAATGCCGAATATTGACGGACTTGAATTAATATTGAATTTCTTAAGTGAAAATAATAAAATTCCTGTAATACTTACGACTGGTTATCCTGACATTGAACAAGTTCAAGTTCTTAAAAATAATGAACAAAAATGGAATATCCGATGTCTTAAAAAACCATTTTCAATTGAAGAAATGCTGAGAATGGTAAAAGACGCTTTAACTGCCGGAGGAAAATAATGATGAAAATATCTGATGAAGCAGTTAGAGCTCTGGAAATGCAGATAGAATCCTATAAAAACCGGATTTCAACATATAACATATCTATAGAGAAACTTTCTAAAATGCCTGAAAATGAAGTAGTTAAAAAAAGTATAGATGGTTATAAAAAACAGGTTGAATTTCTTAAAGAAAAAATTTTTTGTCTGGAAAGTGATCTTGTAATTATAAAAAAAATACGAGAAGAATAGTTAAGATAAAAAAGATTATTGATGAAAATTAATTTTATTGTTCAAGGTTATTATCCTGCAATAGGCGGGAGTGAATTTTTACTGCAGAACCTTGCCGAAACTTTAAGCTGCAAATATGATCATATATGTAAAGTATTTACAACAAATACTTATTCTTGCGACGCATTTAATGACCCCGAATTACCCCGTATGAATATAGGAAAAAAAAACATTAATGGAGTTGAAATATACAGATATAATATTAGCGGGAAATACGGAACAATTTTTAAAAAGTTTGAAGAAATGTGCAGCAATAATAATTTAAGGGTTACAGATTTTGTCCGTATGCTTCATTCAGGACCGAGATCATTTGATTTGTATTGGTCGTTATTAAATGAAAAATGTGATTTGATATTTGCTTCTTCATTTCCCTTAATGCACATATTAGTAAGTTACTGGATAACGAAATTTTGCGGTAGAAAAATTATTATACAGGGGAATTTTCACATTGACGATTGTTTTTTTGATAATGAATTGAACAGAAAAATAGTGAAAAACTGCGATGGATATATATGCAATACTAAAGTTGAATACGATTATTTTATAAAAAACGGAGTATCTTCTGAAAAATTGGAAATAATACCTCCTGCTATTGTTTCCATTAAGAATAATTTGGATTTAAAAATTAAACCTCGCGAATTGTTGAAATTGCCTGATAAAACCATAATTTTATATTTTGGTCAATTATTGAAAAATAAAAATATAGATATGCTTTTAGATGGATTTTGTGAGATTGCAGAGAAGAATAAAGATATCTGTATAGTTTTTGGAGGAAGCGGGTATTCAAAATATTATATTGAATTAAAAAAAAAAGTTATGGAGTTTAATTCTGACATTTCTGAAAGAATATATTTTTTTCTGAATGTTGATGAAATAACAAAAGATTTAATTTACAGATGTGCTGATATATTTGTTTTTCCTTCATTATTTGAATCTTTCGGTATATCTTTAATAGAAGCGTGGTCATATAAATTGCCTGTTATTGCAAGTGATTTGGAACAAATAAAAGATACTGTAAAAGACAAATTTACCGGATTAATATTTAACCGCTATAATAAAAATGATTTAATAGATAAGATGCAGATCCTTATAATGAACAGCGATATCAGGGAAACATTGAGGGAAAACGGGTATAATGAATTTTTAAAAAAGTTTGAAAAAGAAAAATTGGGAGAAAAAACAGAAAAGTTTTTAAATAAAATAATGTGTCAATAATCTGAAACCAGTATAATACGATGAGAAATATTCGGAAAATTAAAATAAGAAAATTTTTTTTATCAGGATTTAATAAGAAATCAAAAAAAAATGTATAATTGGTATAAGTAAATATGTTCGAAAAAATATTTAAGTTATCTGAAAATAAAGTTACGGTTAAAACTGAAGTTATATCAGGAATAATTACTTTTTTAACTATGTCTTATATTATATTTGTCCAACCTGCAGTACTATCAGGAGTTATGTTTAATTTTCAAACAGGTATGGATTTCGGAGCATTGACGTCTGCTACTTGTCTAAGCGCGGCAATAGCGTCATTTTTGATGGGGGTTTACGCAAATTATCCGATATCTTTAGCCCCTGGAATGGGAGAAAACTTTTTTTTTGTATTTACGGCAATACCTGCGGCAGCAGCAGCCGGATTCGTTAATGTATGGCAGACTGCTCTTGGTGTTGTTTTTATATCAGGGATAATTTTTTTTATTATATCCTTAGCAGATGTCAGAAATGTTATATTCAACACAATAAGTCCAAGTTTAAAAAACGGCATTGCAGTGGGAATCGGTTTGTTTATTGCTTTCATAGGCCTTCAGAATTCTACGATAATAATTAAAGATCCCGGCACTACTGTAAAGTTGAATCCGCATTTCAATTCGCCTGATATTATAGTATTTTATTTTGGCTTATTTATTACTGCTGCTCTTTATGTGAGGCGAATTAAAGGGGCAATACTATGGGGAATTATATGTTCTACAGCATTTGCTGTTTTATTAAAAATGATTTTTGTTGAAATTAACGCATTTTCTACAAATAAAATTATAGCCGAATCAATGCTTATGAAATGGTTTGTTATTGCTGACAGTATTTTTTCAGCTCCTCCATCATTAGGCCCTTTATTTTTAAAAATGGATTTGAAAGCTGCTTTATCAGCTGCCATGTTTCCTATGATAATAATTTTTTTGTTTATGGATATTTTTGATACAATGGGAACAGTAGTTGGAGTTTCCGAACAGGCAGGTTTTATTAAAGATAATAAATTGCCAAGGATTAAACGAGTATTCATGGCTGATGCAGTTGGAACTTTGGTGGGAGCAGTATTCGGAACAAGCACAGTAACAAGTTATATTGAAAGCTGCGCCGGAATAGAGCATGGCGGCAGGACAGGTCTTACTGCAGTAACAGTATCGTTATTATTTATTATAGCTTTGTTTTTTACTCCAATTATAAAAATGGTTGGAAGTTACCCTGTTATAACAGCGCCGTCGCTTGTTATAGTAGGTTCATTGATGATTCGTAATATTTTGAAAATTCAATGGGATGACTTCAGTGAATTATTTCCTGCTTTTTTAGCAATGATAGGAATACCGTTAAGTTATTCTATTGCAGATGGACTTGCTATTGGATTTATATGTTATCCATTAATAAAATTATTCGGCGGAAAATCAAAAGAAGTTCCAATAATGATGTACGTATTATGTCTTGTATTTATTTTTTATTTTATAATGTTCAGAGGATAATATAATATAATAAAAGTTGTTTTTTTTAAATTAAATTATAGAATCAAAAACGATTATTAAAAAAATGAAGGTGTTTTTTGAAAAAAATCGGATTCAGATGTTATTATAGGGATAAAACAAATTTTGCTGTTTTACAAAGTAATTCAATTGAAATTAAACTTAACGATTGGGTGTTGATAAAGTTTAAGGGGAATACTATAGATATAGGTAAAATAGTTTATCTGCCAAATTGTGATTCTGCATCTTCGTGTAAACATGAAGACGTTCAAAGCGATATGCCTGTAATAATAAAACATGCCGAAGATTCAGATATAAAACAAAAAGAATCGGCATATAGTTTCTGCAAAGATGCGTTATCAAAATGTTATGAACAAATAAAAAAACATAAACTCCCAATGTTTTTACTTGATGCGCATTTAACTTTAGATAAATCCCGTTTGACTTTTTTTTTCAGCGCTAACGGAAGAATAGATTTTCGTGATTTGGTAAAAGACCTTGCGCAAATTTTTAAAACACGAATAGAATTGTTTCAGGTTGGAGTTCGCGATGAAAGCAAAAGAATAGGAGGTATCGGTATTTGCGGACGTTCCGTATGCTGCTCGAGTTTTTTATATGATTTTACCAGTGTTACTATAAAGATGGCTAAAAATCAAAATTTAAATTTGACGCCAACCAAAATTTCCGGCATATGCGGCAGGCTTTTATGCTGCCTGTCTTATGAAAATGAATACTATATTGAACAATTAAAAAAGTTCCCGCCACAAAATTGTATGTTCAAAGTCAATGAAAATACGGGAAAAATAATAAACTTTAATGTGATAACATCTACAATTACTTATGCAATTAACAATGGATATACAAAAGAATTGCCGTTAGATGAATTTTTAAAAAATTATGGAAATACTTTGATTTATTCTAAACATTATGAAAAACATGATGATGAACATATAAGTCAGGAATTAAAGGAACTTGAAGGCGATTAAAAATATAAATTATTCCAAATAAAATATTCTAACTAATAAATAAGTAATGTCTGACTTTTTATTGTTAAAAATAAAAAAATTGAAAATTTTTCAAAAATTAAATATATTTGATATTGCAGTTATAATTGGCAGCATATTTTTATCTATTATACAACTTCCGTTTTTATTTACCAGCTCTCCTTATAATAGGGGTTTTTTTAAAATATTAGACTGGATTGGTATATTTTTATTTATTCCTTTTGCGTTATTAAAACGTTTTCTTGAAAGTAAACTGAGTTTAATCAATGATGCGGCGAACATAACTGTTTGTTATTTAATTACTTTATCTGTATTTTTTTTTATTGCTGCAGTAATAAGAAAAAAAGTTTTTTTTGGAAAGACACAAATGTTTTTAATAGCTTTATTTATAGCGATATATTTTTTTATTTCAATTTTATCATTGAATAAATTGATGTGATTTTAAATTATATAAAATCAGTTAAAATCAAACAGGGAGAGTTGAGTTCGATAAATAAAATAGGCATTCAAAAAGAAAGATCATTGCACAGCGCTGTGAAAAAATTGTATTCAGAACCAGGGGATTTGATTGAACATAAAATCGGAAAATATGTCATAGATATAGTCAGAAATGATTTGCTTATTGAAATTCAAACTTCGAATTTTTCCGCTATAAAAAAAAAATTAAGCGATTTGATTAATAATTATAAAATTCTGGTTGTTTACCCGATTGCTGAACTTAAAACTATAACTAAGGTTTCAGATTCTGGAGAAATTTTATCTTCAAGAAAATCTCCAAAAAAATTTTGTTTATACGATGTTTTTGATGAATTGATCAATATAAGAAATTTTTTAAATCATAAAAATTTTTCTTTAGAAGTTTTAATAATTAATGAAGAACAAATAAGAAAAAATGATGGGCAAGGGAGCTGGAGAAGAAGGGGAATCAGTTTGATTGACAGAAAACTTGTTGGAATTAAAGAAAAAAAAGTTTTTGTTTCATCCGAAGATTTTAAAAAATTTATTCCGAAAAAATTAAAAAAACCATACTCTAATAAAACATTTGCTGAAAAAACCGGAATATCGATTTATAAAAGCAGAAAAGTAAACTATGTTTTAAAGTCGATGGGAATTATAAACATTTGCGGAAAAAATAAAAATGAATTGTTATTTGATTTTTCATGATTAAATTAATGTTAGAAACACTGAAAAATGACTGTAATATAAACTACTGAAATGGCAAAATACGTAAACTAAGAAATTTATGATTATATTGCCAAAAGGAAAACATGAAATCACCTTTAAAACCAGTAACGCTTCATAAGGAACACACTGCGAATCAGGGAAAAAACAAATATAAAAAAATAAACTTTAAATACAATGGGAAAGATTATAAGTCTGCGCTATTTTATTTTCTGCAATTCAAGCATTGCCTCTTTTTCTGCTACAGATAATTCTTTTAAAATATCAGAAGCTCTTGACAAATATTTTTTATCCGCTGTTTTACCGGCTTCATTTATTAAACTCGAAACTTCAAACCATTTTAACGCTATATCGCAAAATTTTCTATATCCGTTTTCAATATGTTCATTCGGATATATTTCTAAACTTTCTTTAAGGAAATCACGATATATATTTCTAAACAGTGAACCGCCAGTTCCGGCTTTTTCCATTAACAATGCAGCCAATGTTAAATCTTTTTTTATATCAC
>JAGOBX010000146.1 GCA_017999075.1 Candidatus Babelota bacterium
GTGATGAATTTTAATTCTATTTTATATTTTTTTTTCTTATCAGAAATAATTTTTTCTGCAACTGAATTCAGAGTATTTTTAGCATTTTCATTTAATGCAGCAGAATTATAATCAAATTGAACCAGAAAATAATTTTCATTTTTTGAATCAAAAGGTTTCATCAAAAATGACAATGGGGATAAAACTGTTTTCCCGATAATTTTCCATACTGCTTTTGAATAACTGAATTCCATATCGTCGAGTTTTCCTTTTACAGGAATTTCAAGTTTTACAACACCGTTTTTATCTTTTAATTTTTTTAAAGCAAATTCAAGAGGTATGTCGAAAATATCATTTATTTTTTTTATTTCAGGATTATAAATTAATAATGTATTCGTAGAAATTATTTCAGAATCATTTATTTCAGTACTGTTATTTATATCAATTTTTCCGAGATTAAACCTGTATCCGGTATAATCTTTGAAATAAGGATTAAAATTAGGAAGAGATAAATTTTTAGCATTAAATTTTGTTGAAAAATTCAATTTATTTCTATATATCAAATTTGCCTCAAGGCTGCCTGAACCATTTATCAAAGATTTTATATCAATATCTGTATAAAAATTGTTTTTGTCATAAACTAAATTTTCTGTTTTTAAAAACACACTATCAAAAGATATAGACAATGTATCTGTTTTCAACCCTATTTTAAAAACAAGATTGGAATTTTGAAACGATAAATTTTTGATAATTGTGTTATAGATATAAGATGAATCAATAGAATCAGGAGCATAGTGTTCGTCTGAATAAGAAAAGGTATCGGATTTTTCTTTTATATAATCTGATGTATCAGATAAAGATTCATAATTTACTTTAAAATCAGTTTTAAAATATAAATGATTAGCTTCAAAATTTTCAACAGTAATTTTTTTTTTGACAGAATTGTATTCGGAAATATCAACTATTAAATTTCTGAATCCGATGGTTTGATTTTTATAATCAAAAGTTCCATTTTTACAATTCAATTTGCATAAAAAATTAAATTCGCTGAATTTTCTATATATCGAACCTTTTATAAAACCGCTATTATTTAAACCGTATAAATCTGCTCCTGTAAATGATTTTATAGTGTTTTTTAATAAAGTAAAATCCAAGTTCTCCATTGATATATTGAAATCGATATTTTCATTTTCTATATTCAAACCTATAAATCCATTTATTTTTCCGCGCGATATTTTAGAATCAAATAGAATATTAATTCGTTTGGTTAAATTAGTAAATTCATTGATTTTAATAGTGGTGTTTTTTAAAGTTAGTTTATCCGAATCATAAACTAATTCGATTTCAGAATTTGTAACTTCAATATTTTTAAATGAATATTTTTTATTAAAATCATCAAAAGAATCGACAGGCCGGTCAGATTGTGTAGTTATTTTTTTTCCGTTTTGATCTGAACTTCCCAGATAATCAAGATTTGTTTTTCCTTGAGAAATATTAAGTTTGAGTTTCATACCGTCTATTTTGAGAAAGGTTACGTCTATAGTATTATTCTTTAAAATATTCCAGAGTCCAAGATTTATGCGTATAGATTTGATTTCAATTTCAGGTTTTGCCGAACTATTTAATATTTTCAAATCGGAAATTTTTATTTCGCCGTTTGTAACGCTGAAATCAATATCCGCTATTTTGATTTTTTTGTTATATTCTTTAAACTGGGTTTTTAAATAATACGGGATAATTTTAGAAACATAAGGGACATTGTCTATTGAAGAAACAATGATTAAAATTGAAATCAATAATATTTTTTTTAATAAAATGACTGAACTCATAAATTTTTATAAAATAAATAATTAATACGGTATTAAAATTTTTTTGCGGGCTATGTTACTTTGTCGGCAGTGAATAATAATATTTATAACTTTCATCATAATCAATAATTTTCACTTTGTATTTTTTTATTGAAGAAACTGCGCCTATAACAATAACTTTATTTTTGTTTATTACACCGAAATATTCGCCACGTTTAGTTGAACCAAGTATTTCAATATTATATTCGCTATCCAATTCAATCACAGTTTCATCGGTTTTAGAAGCGACATTATCTATTTTTTTTATTAGATCTGCTTTAGCAGATTTGCCCGATTTTGTAAAATCTGTAATTTTGACCAGTATTTTATCTCCGAGTTCAACGTCATCGTTTATTAAAACCCTGAAATTGTTAATAAGTCCGTAATAGTTTTTTCCGGTTTTTCCGATCACAATCATTTCGTATTCTTTATCAATTTCAGGCAGCGGCAGATTTTCTTCCTCAGAAGATTCCGAAAGATATAATTTAAAATCGTCGTTTTTGTTTTGTAATTCCTGTTTTTCGAAATCTTCAAGTAATTTAACAGATGGATTTGAACTGCACGAGCTTATAAATATAATTATAAAAATCAGTATTATATTTTTATAAATCCAGTCATTTTTCATTTTTATATTCCGCATTTATAGGGTTTATTTTAATAATTAAATATTTTAAAACAGTTTCTGCCTGATCTTTTAGCTTCATATAAACTGCTGTCTGCAAATTCAATAAGTTCGGTTGAAGACATTCCTTTTTTATAGAAACAAGCGCCTATACTTATTGTAACATGATGATCCTGTTTATCGCCTTTAAAAACATAAGCATCAATATTTTTTCTTATTCTTTCGAGTATTTGGGGAAGAGTACCTTCCTGAAGATTAAATAAAATAATGCTGAATTCTTCTCCGCCGTATCTTGCAAGCATGTCAGGCTCGCGTTTTGCTTTTTTTAAATCGAATCCGCGTATTGAATTTTTTAATACCTTGGCTACTTCTTTTAAAATAATATCGCCTTCCTGGTGTCCAAACGAATCATTGAATTTTTTAAAAAAATCTATATCTATCATACATAACACAATTGATTTGAAATTATCGGAAAAATAAATATACTCTTCAAGTTTTTGGAGAAAATGTCTTTTTAGAAATATTCCTGTCAAACCGTCGGTTATAGCCATATCATACAATCTCGCGTTTTCGAGAGCTGTCATAGAATGGCTTGCAAGTAATTCTATTATAGAATGGTTATCCTGAGTTAGTTCTACGTTTTTTCCTATTATCAATATGATAGCTCTTAATGATTCGTTTAAAACCAAAGGTATTCCCATATATCCGACATTTTTGTCAGGAATAGAATTGTTGTAAAACAATTGCGTTTCAGGCATAGTTTCGAGTTCTTTAGTAAACTCAATTTTCCAGGATGAACAAACCCTGCCAAGCAATCCTTCAGTAAAATTCAGAGTTATACTCGAATCTGAAACTCCGACAGCGGCTGTAATAGTAAATTTATTAATCGTAAAATCAGGTATTACAAGAGCGCATTTTTCCGATTCGAAATAATCAGTGAATGTATGTACTATTATATTTGATAATTCATCACGGTTAATCCTGGAACTGATTTTCATACTCAATAATTGAAGCATATTAAGGTTTTTTATTTTTTCATCAAGTTTTTCTGTCATATTATTGAATTGAACCGATAATTCGCCTATCTCATCGTTTGAAATTATTTCTGCACGTTTTGTTAAATCTCCAGCAGCAATTTCATTAGCCGTACGCCTTAATGCCTGAACCGGTTTCAACAGATATTTGGCGAAAAAATATGTTATTATCAAACTTCCAGCCAGAGAAACAAATCCCAGCAATAAAGCATCCCAGATCATAGATTTAATTCCGTCAATAACGGAATTTGTTTTTATACCCATAGATAAAATTCCAATATAATTGTTCGCGTTGTCTTTTAATTTATAATAATGATTTATTATATTATCGTCTTCGTCATATAACAAAAAATATATTTTTTCTTCAAGAAGGTTTTCTATAGACTGCATCTGCTGCATAATATTATTTCTTAATTTAGTTTCATCATTGTAAAGATATATTTTTTTTGTTGATTCATCGTAAAAATATAAATGAGATATGATTTCGTCTTTTGGAAGAACTCTTGCAAATAAAGAAATAGTGTCTCTTGGTTTAACATTTTTTGCGTTTCCTGTTCCTGTCATTATACGTGTTTGAAAATTTTGTATTACAAAATCAAATATGGATGATGAACGTTTTAATAATTCTTTATATTTTTCGGTTTTATAATCGCTTATGCTGAATAGAAGAAGAGTTGATATAACAAGCAGATTTATAGCTGCAGTCAAAGAAAATATTTTGTAATAAAGTTTGAAATTGAATTTTTTGGAAGTTTTATCTTTTATCATAACATAAGTAATTATTTTAAATAAAAATCAGCATCATTATGTTAAATTAACATTTTAATGCTGATTTTTTATAACATTAATCAAGAGTAGCGTCGCCGAATCCGTCAGGTTCTTCTTCAAAATCTTTTAAAACCTGTTTTTCTTTTTCCTGAATTTTTTTCTTTATAACTGCAACGACCCAGAAATAGACAGTTAACGGAACAATCAGAAAACAGATATAATATAACCACCACGGCATAGTAATCAGTTTAGTTGTAAATCTGTCAATATTATGAATTATCATCACTATTGCAGCGTAATCAAGCGAAAAATTGGTTCTTGGATCGCTTGCTTTAAACAGTTCAAGACCTTCTGATCTTGCTTTATGAAGAGGCCAGAACAGAGAACCTCCGATGTGTCCGGTCATGTCTTCAGTTATATGAACAATAAATCCGAGATTAGCGACAAGTCCGTATAACCACCAATTATGAAGGTTTAACAAGTAAGCTATTATAAACACAGGTATTGACAACATAAATCCGAGGACATAGGAATGACTCCATGTTCTGTGCCATGGAAGCCAGTTAAAATATATTTTTCCATCAGATTCTTTTCTGAATTCAAATTGAGTTCCCATAAAAATTTCAACAGACGACGGTTTTACAGGTCCAGGTGGATGATCCGGTCCTTTCAACAAATGCCGCAGCCATTGAACCGATTTATTGAGCCAGCATATCTGATTAGTTCTGCTTTTCAATTCATATTTAAATTTTGCTCTTCCTACTCTGTTGGTTTTAGGCGCAGTTCCAGGAATAGGACATTGAGAAGTTTTTACTATATTATCTATTTGAATAATAACTCCGTCATTTTCAAAAATCATATTATATTTTCGCCATAAACTTGCGCCCAACTGAATTGTGTACAACTGTATTTTTGTCGGGTTTCCGGAATCACCCGCTTCATTTACTGCTTTAGCAAAAGCGTCTGCAATTTTTTGAGGATCAGGGTTACGAGGATCAGGATCTTCTTCGTTTTCAGCTATTGAAAAAAACTGCCCGAGTTTAAAATCCATAGTATCAGGCATAACTCCGAATGCTCCGGCAAGCAATATTATAAATGAACCTGACACAGCTTCAGGATTGTCGAGTTTCATAGTAGTTGACATTCTTACGACTTCAGGAATGAACGTGGTTGCAGCTATTGCAGACATAAAATGAGTTAATCCTTTCACTTTACATCAACCCCAGGAAACGAGCTATAGCATCGCCATAACCAGCCATATTTAACGCTATAGGAACAAGAAGAACAGCCATACAATGCGACCGCCTGCAGCTATAAAATACCGGAATTAAACCGACGCATGTGGTAGCAGCAGCTACGCCTATAGCCATCCATCCGCCGCCCATTACAAATAATAAAACAAGTAATACAACAGTTACTATTCCATATACAAGTCTGACATTTATTTTAGGCATAATTTTAATCGTCCAGTCAGTAAAATATATCAATAACAACAAAGACAATGCTGAAGTGAAAAATATAGTGGCCAGCATTACTGCAAAATCTCCTCGTTCAGGAGAAAATATAGGTTTTAACAGAATATTCATTCCTCCGCGTCCCATACCATTTGGAGTTAAATCAGTAATTGCAAACAAAAATAAAAATGCTCCGACATAATAAATAATTTTATTAATTCCTCCTGCTACAAGAAACACTCGTTCCTGCTGGTAATAAATTTCAGGGATATGGATGTGAACTGCAGTATTAGGATTTTTGGGTTTTTCAAAAGAAGCTTGTCTTAAATTTCTGTGGTTTGTTATATGTCCGGCAAATATAGCTGAAATACCAACTGTTACTGCAGGAATAAATGCTGTTATCAATCCTCCGATAATTCCGGGAAGCGCGCCGTATCCGAAATCAGACCATTTACAATTAAGATATTTTGAATTGTATTGTTTAACCGGATATTTCGCTTCAGACATCATAGCCTGAATTATTGAAGGAAACGCAAAAAAACCAAGAAAAATCGGCATTATATTTTGGAAACTTTTTTCAGGAGGAGCTAATGGTTTGCTTGTGATTATCAAACCTATTATGGAAGACAGTACAAAAGTCAGTAATCCTGCAAAACAATTGTGCCATGCGTTTTTAAATTTAGCCCATGGTGTTTTGCCTCTTCCCGCACCTTTCGGCCATTCGCTCATAACATAAAAAACAAGAATTAGTCCTATTATCCAGTGAAGATGAGCTCTCATAGGCAGATAAATATAAGGTGCTATATAAAACACAAATGGAGTAAGTAAGACTAATATTACAGCACCGACAAAAGTTGCAAGACCTGATATAACAGACGCATCTCTGCCTTTACCGCTTTTCAGCATGTCAGTAGTAGGCAGTATTGAAGCTCCGGCAGATTCGTCAGCAGCAGAAAAAAAAGTCATTGGTATTGTATTAATAAAAGCAAACGATACCATAAGAGCCATGAAAAACGGACCGATTGTATAATATGGAATTTTAGTGCTGAGTTCAATCCATAATATTATAGCTATGCCTGCAACATTATAAATGTGCAGAGAAGGTATCATACACAATATACCGCCTGCTAATGTTCCAAGCAAACTGAAAGCTATTACAATTATTCCTTCCATAATTTTACTCGATTTTAATAGATTTTGGATTTTTAATTTTCAACTGCAATTTTTCTTTGTATTCGTCAACAGTAAAAATTCCTGATAACGAAGCACCTTTTTCAATATCTGCCATACCGGGTATTTTTTCAAGCATATTTTCCCATATCATTATTTTTATTTTACCTGTGCCATCATCAAGGGTAAGAGACAGACCTTTATCATTAGAACTTACAAATTTAACTTCAGCTTTTTCGATTTTTACTGATTTTCCTGCATCTGCAAGAGTTAATTCACCGATTTTTTTTAATTGGGCGTCTTCCTGTTTTTCAGTTTGCTTATATTTTGAAGAAGAGTTTTCTTCTTTTTTGCTAACAGCAACAGTACCCACTTTTTTTATTGAAGTTACGTCTGCAATATTTGCCTGTATTTTCCCTCTGTATTCAGAAATTTTAAGAACCACTTCAATCTCATTTCCTTCTGTTGATATATTCTTTTTGTTTTCTTCAGATATGGCATTATAATCGCCGTCAAATATAGTTACATTTATACTCCCTGTTTTATCAGTCAATTCAAGAAGATACAAATCTTTTCCTTTTTTAGTTTTCTTTTTTGAAAACAGAGTTATTCCTGCCTTAACTTTATAAATATTATTAACATTATTTTGGTTTAAATCTCCGATATTTATTGATTTTACATTGGCAGTTGTTGCTCCTGAACCTGCAGAATCAAGTTCAGATTCGGTTATTTCGACCACTCCCAATTTTTTTATTTTTAAATAATCCAGGATAGCAGCCTGAAATTCGCCGCGGAATTCTCCTATTCGAATTGCAGTTTCAAATTCTGTTCCCGGCGTAGAAAAAATTTGTTTTATTTCATCCGGCAATTTTTGAAATCCTGCTTCAAATAAAGTCATTCCGATTTTTCCTGTTTCATCTCCTAAATTTATATTATACATTTTAGTCCCTTTTTTAGTAACTCGTTCAGAGACTGAAATCACGTGAACTTTCACTTTAACTATTTCATCGATATTTTCTTTCTTTAATTCTCCGAGTTTAATTTCCTTCATTTGAAATTTTTCTAAAACCTGCAGCCTTTCAGGTATTTGTAAAAACATTGAAACCCCGAATTTATCAGTAATATTTAAAACTCCTGTAATCTGAACAGAATCTCCGACTGCTGGCATATTT
>JAGOBX010000147.1 GCA_017999075.1 Candidatus Babelota bacterium
CATTTATTCTGTTTTATGGATACGACAGATATTGATAATGCAAAAAATAATTTGAAGCGTCGAGAAAAAGGAATAAAAGAGCAGCATGATTTTAATTTTATAAAAAAAGACGGAACAAAAATTAATGCTCATTTAGAGACTTCACCTCTTTATGACGACTTTGGTAATTATATAGGAGCGATAGCCGGAGTTATTGATATAACCTATAGAAAACAAACTGAAGAGCAATTATTAAAACACGAGAAGGAATTACAAATTAAAAATGAATTGTTAATTCAGATTAATTCGCGATTAAAAGAAAAGGAAAAAATTTTAATTAAACGGCAATTGGAAATAATAAAGAACGCAAAAATGGCAAGTTTAGGTCAACTCGTAGCAGGAATAGCTCATGAAATAAATAATCCTAATAATTTTCTTTCAATAAATATTCCTGTGTTAAAACAATACTGGGAAGCATTGAAACCTATTTTAATTGATTCTTTAAACAAACAGCCTGAAAAAAAATTAGGGAAAGTTTCTTATACTAAAATTACGAATGAAATTGAAATTTTAATTGATGAACTTCAAGATGGCAGCGATAGAATAAAAAAAATAGTATCAAGTTTAAAGGATTTTTCACAACAATCAGTTAATTATTTTAAATTAATTTCAATCAATATTGCAATAGAAAAAAGCTTAACAATAGTTAAAAGCGGTATTTCAAAAAAAACAAAAAATATAATTTTAAATTTACAGAATGATTTGCCTTCAATAAAAGGTGATGAAACCAAAATAATGCAAGTTATTATTAATCTTTTAAATAACGCGGCAGATGCAATTAATAAGAAAAATGACGGATATGTAAAAATAGAAACAAAATTAGTTGAAAAAAATTTAGTGATTTCTATTAGCGATAACGGTTGCGGAATTGAAGCTGATAAAATGAAATATTTAATGGAACCTTTTTATACTACTAAAGCGGAATCTGGAGGAACAGGTTTGGGAATGCCTATTGTTTATGGTATTGTTAAAGAACACAATGCTGAATTATGCGTATTATCAAGTTTAAATTGGGGAACAAAAATAATAATACTCATACCTTATGGCGAAATCAATCCTGTTATCAATTCGGAAATATTGTTATTTGAATCTGATGAAAGTATCACAAAAAAATATACTTTGAATTTTACTGATTCCGGCTTGAACATTATTTCGTTTTGCAATTTTGATTTTTTATTGAACTATCTATATAGTGAAAATATTATAAATACAATTATTTTGAATATTGAAACATTGTCAGAAGACAGCATAGATTTTATTATTAAATATAAAAATCGAAATCCGTGGGTCAAAATAATACTGATTTCCGAAAAAGAAATAATTGGACATATTCTTTTAGAATATAGTTTTAAAAACAGAATTTTTTCGAAAATCAGCGAGTCTTTAACTGAATTAATTTTTATGATAAAGGATTATATGCTGTAAAGAGTGCGAAGTGCGAGGAGGTAAAAAAGTATGCATTTGGAAATATATAAAACTGCTTATAGTGTTTGTATCGAATTTTATAAATTAATCCAAAAATATCCTAAAGAAGAAATATACGGTCTGGTTTCGCAAATGCGGCGCGCAGCAGTATCTATCCCATCAAATATTTCTGAAGGGTATAAAAGAAATAGCAAAAAGGAATTTGAACATTTTTTGTATATTAGTTTAGGGTCTATAGGTGAATTAGAAACACAAATAAAAATTTCCAAAGATTTAGAATATATATTAAAAAATGAATGTGAAAATATTATTGAAAAACTTAATAGTTTAGAAGAAATGATACATTGATTTATAAGTGGTATGAGGAAGCGTGAAGAATAAGTGCGAGGCGCAATGTGACAAGAAGTGAAATGTAGTTTGTTGATGGTCGAAAAAATGGAAAAAGAAAAATCAAGGATAGAGCCAATAATAGATGCATTGGATTATATAGAGCATGAAAAACATTTCTCTCTTCGCACCTCGAACTATTTCAATATGGAGTAAATAATGAAAATACTGATAATTGATGACGAAATAAATACTTGCAAAGCATTAAATAGAATGCTTGAATTAAATTCTTATATGGATGTAGAATATTACACAGATATTTTAAATGCTGAAAAAGCAATTTATTCAAATGAATTTGATATAGTATTGCTTGATTTAATGATGCCGGAAAAAAACGGACAGACGATTTTGAGCGAAGCAAAAGCAAAAGACATTAGATCAGAATTTATAATCCTTACCGCAGTTAATGATATTCCAACAGTTATTGAATGTATAAAAACAGGCGCTTTTAATTATATTTTAAAGCCGATTGATAATAAAATGCTTTTAGCGTCATTGAAAAAAATTGAAGAAATAATAAGTTTGAAAACATCTTTAAATTTATTTACTACAAATATGCCGATTGATATAAATAAAAATTTTTCAAAAATTATTACCAATGATACTAATTTTAAAAAAATAATTAATTATGCAGCCAAACTTGCGAAAACTGACTGCAATATATTATTAAACGGTGCAACCGGCACTGGGAAGGAATTATTTGCCGAAGCCATCCATCGTGAAAGTACAAGATGCGATAAAAATTTCGTTCCTGTTAATATTAATGCAATTCCAAAAAATTTATTTGAAAGCATTCTATTTGGTCATAAAAAAGGTTCGTTTACAGGTGCTTATAAAGATGAAGCAGGACTTGTAAAAAAAGCAGACGAAGGCTCATTATTTCTTGATGAAATCGGAGATATTGATATTGAAAATCAAGTCAAACTTTTGAGACTTATTGATTCTAAAGAATATTATCCTGTTGGGAGCAGTAAAGTGGAATATTCTGACTTTCGACTTATAACCGCAACTAACAAAAATTTGAAATCAGCAGTTGAAAATGGAAAATTCAGGGCTGATTTATATTACCGTTTAAAATCAGGATACATATATCTGCCTCCTTTAAATGAACGTGGAACCGATATTGTCATAATATCAAAAGAACTAATAAAACGTTTTTCAAATAAATATAAAAATCAAAAAGAATTGTCGGCGGAATTTTTATTTGAATTACAGAATATGAATTTCCCGGGTAATTTTCGAGAATTATATTCTTTTTTAGAAGAAGTGTATTTTAAAAGCCCAAATAATTTAATTGCAAAAGATTTTTTCCATAATTTAAATTTTACAAAAGTTTCTACGATATCAACCTTTTGCACGCTAAAAGAAAATCATATAAAAAGGGCATTACAAACGTCGGAAACAAAAGAAAAAGCAGCTGAATTGCTTGGTATATCCCGCGCGCAATTATATAGATATATCAAAAAATATGAAATAAAATAAGGATCTGCTCCTTTTACTATTTTTCTATTTATGCCGGTGCCCATATACGTTTTTTTTCGATTTAAAATATCTGTTGTCTCTCTATTGAGACAAAATCATTTGTCCTGTCTCATTTCAGAAACATAATTCTAAAGCATTAAATCAGTATCATCAAACTAATTATTTGCTAACAATGATGTTCGTAAAATTTTTTTAAAAATTTATTTTAATTGCTATAATTGTATACGTAAAATAATTAAACTAAGATGCATATTTTATTAATTTTTACATCGGATTGGAATTATCTAATAATTTTGTACCTTTTTGAATAGGTGAAAAATGGGATATAGCCCTGAAATAAAAAATATTATTATTATTGATGATGAAGAAATTATATGTAAATCATTAGAACGATTATTGGGAATTAATAATTATAATACAATGTCGTTTTTATCTGCAGAAGATGCTATTACGTTTCTTGAAACAAATCAGCGTGATACCCCTGAATTGATAATTACTGATTATAATTTAAAAAAGCAGAATGGTATTGAATTGTTGGAAAAATTAAAAAAAAATTATCCTGAAATCAGTGTTATTATTATAACCGGTTATGGTTATAAAGAATTAGTTATTGAAAGTTTGAGATTTGGAGCGGATGATTTTATTGATAAACCTTTTAATTCTGAAAATATAATAGATTCAATAAAAAAAATTAATAATAAACGTATATCTAATTATAAAATTCATAAACAAAAAAGTTCATCTATAATGCACGAAATTAATAATCATTTATCAATAATGAAAAACAGCGCTCACCTTTTAAAAATTGATAAAAATAGCTATTCTGAAATTTCTGATATTTTGAACAATCAAATAGATTTAATGAATGAAACTATTAAAACGATTCTATCTCCTGAAAATTTTGTTGCTTCTTCAATAAAAATAATAAAGGGAAACTTTAATATAAGCACTCTTATTAAAACTGTTATATTACTTCTTGAAAATAATGCTGCCGATAAAAATATAAAAATTGAAACCGAATTGATTGATACAAATATATCCGGTGATATAAATTATGTGCGTCAGGTGATTATGAATATTTTACTGAATGCAATTATATATTCCCCCCCCCACACCAGCATTAAAATTAATATGAAGAATGAAAAACAACATATTATTATTGAAATAGCTGATGAAGGAATTGGAATTCAGGATAAATTTAAAGAAAAAATTTTTGATTATGGTTTTAGAATTAACCAGGAAATAAAAGGATGCGGAATAGGTTTGTTTTTTGCAAAAAATGTATTGAATGCGCATGACGGTAGAATAGAAGTAATTGATAATCGGCCGCGAGGAAGCATATTTAGAATAATTTTAAATTTAATTGAAAATAGATAATGAATAATATAATAAAGGATAAAATTGAAAAAATTAAAACTAAAATTCGTAATTCTGAATTCATAATTATTTTTAGTGGTGAACTATGGAATTATTAAGAAGAGATTTTGAAATATTCAGAAAAATAATATACGATTTGTGCGGGATTTGTATAACCGAACAAAAGAAAGAACTTCTAAAAAACCGGCTTAATAAGAGAATAATGGCATTGAAATTAGAGTCTTTTTCTGATTATCGGAAACTTATTAATGAAACAAAAAATAATTCTGAAATAGAGTTTTTGATAAATGCCATATCCACAAATAAAACAGAATTTTACAGGGAAATCAAGCATTTTAATATTTTTACAGATATTTTATCTTCAAAATATAAAAATAATAATAATGAACTTTTTGTATGGAGTGCCGCCTGTTCATCAGGCGAAGAACCTTATTCTATTGTAATGACAATACTTGAAAATTTACCTGATGCTTCTCATCGAAAAATTAAAATTCTTGCTACCGATATAGATACTGATGTTCTTAATAAAGCGCAGGCCGGCGTATATTCAAGAGAACAGATTTCAGTGGTTCCTTATATTCAACAAAAAAAGTATTTTACCTCAAATAATGGAAGCGTTATAATAAAAAATATTATAAAAGATTTTATAAGTTTCAGACAATTGAATTTAATTAAAGAATTTCCATTCAATAAGAAATTTGATTTTATTTTTTGCAGAAATGTAATGATATATTTTGATTTAGAAACTCAAAAAAAATTGGTGGATAAAATTTATGAGTTGACTAACCCGTCAGGTTATTTATTTGTAGGGCATACGGAATCATTAAGCAAGTTGGATATAAAATTTGATTATGTTTGTCCATCGGTGTATCAGAAGAATTAGGGACAAAGGCACAGAGGGACAAAGTATTTAAAAGATTATAGAAATATTTTTTAAAGGTTTATGGTCATTATAAGAATTCAGGATTATTAATTATGAAAACAAAATACGAAACAAATTTACAGATAAAAATTGAAAACTTGGTAATTATTCACAGAGCAAAAAAATATTTGTACCTTTGCACCCATGTGCCTTTGTCCCTGTTTTTATAATAGCATTGAGGGAAAACAATGAAAATACTAATAATCGATGACAAAGAACCCATAACAAAACTTGTTGCATTTGATTTGGAAAATAATGGATATTCAGTTTTTACTTCAAACAGCGGAATAAGCGGTTTGCATAAAATGAGAAGAGAAAAAATTGATTTGATAGTTCTTGATATTGAAATGCCTGATTTGTCCGGTCTTGATATTTTAAGAATTATGAAAACAGATGCTAAATTAAAAAATATTAAAGTAATTGTTTTATCAGGAGTAATTCATTATAAAGAAGCTGCCGCAGCACTTGGATGTGATGATTTTATCGCCAAACCTTTTACATCTGTTCAACTTATTGAGAAAATTAAAATAAATTTAAAAAATGGACTATGATGTGGACAAGGAAAAATTACTGCAATTAAAAAATCAGGTTGAACCTTTTCTGAATGATTTAAACAAAATAGTAATTCTTAATGATATGACTATTGAAGATGTCAGAGTTTTATCGGAGATAAGTATAATTTCAAACAAAATATCTGAAATTTTCAAACAATATAATATAAATTTTTTAGCGGATAGTTTTAATGCAATAGATTTAATGATTAATACGACAATGTTTGGAAATATAGAATACTCGATAGCTTTATCATATTCAATGCATCTAATTGAAATTTTATCTGAAACGCTTGAAGTATATTTTATTGGCGGAATTTTACAAAATAAAACTATTATTCAAAGTTATCAGGATATGCTTTTCAACTGGACAGAGAAAAACATACCATTAGAAGAAAAATTTCATGATGAGACTGAAATTAAAGATGAAGATGAAAATATTTTTAAAAAAATTGCAGATTTAAAAGGATTTCCTTCGCTTCCTGAAAATTTAAAAGAATTAAATGGTTTGTTTATAAATTTTTCGCTTGAAAACCTTGAATTTATTGATGATTTTATTTCTGAAAGTTATGAAATTCTTTCATTAACTGTACAAAAACTTCTTGACATTGAAAAAAACTGTAATGATTACGAATTGATAAATGAAATTTTTCGTTCTATACATACTATTAAAGGGTCTGCTGGTTTTTTGGGGTTAACTGAAATGACTGTAGTTTCACATTGGACAGAAACATTGCTTGATAAATGCCGCAATAATGAAATTAAGTTTAATTCTGATATTATTGATGTAATTTTGAAATCAACAGATATTTTAAAAGAACTTCTTAAAAATATTCAACTGAAAGTAAAAGAATTAAGAGGCGAACAAAAAAATATTGAGTTAAAAGAAATTTTTATTGAAAATATTTTAAATAGTCTTGTGAACGTGATTACAGATAATTCAAAAATAAAAGATGAATCAAAAGAAAATTTATCTGATAAAAATTTAAAAAATGTCAAAACTAAAACCTCCATCATAAACCATAACGAAAAACAAAATAAAGAAATTGTAAAATCAATTCAAAACAATGATGAACTGCAAACTGATTCTATACGCATTCCTATTAATAAATTAGACAGTCTTTATGAAATGATAGGAGAAACTCTTATATCAGTTTCTATATTAAAACAAAGTGCAGTTTTATTAAAAAATTCAGATAAAAGCTTTATAGAAAAGATTGATTATCTTGATATGTTGACTGACCAGCTTCAAATGCGAATGTTGAAAATGCGTATGTTTCCAATAAAATCTGTTTATGATAAGCTGAACAGGCAGGTTCGCGATTTAATTAAAAAATCAGGGAAATCTGTTGATTTCAGTGTTTTTGGCGGTGAAACAGAAGTTGATAAAATTATAATTGACGAAATATTTGCGCCTCTGACTCATATTATTAGAAATTCAATGGACCATGGATTAGAAATGCCAGACCGGAGATTTGCAAAAGGCAAAAATAAAACTGGAATGATAAAATTGAAAACTGAAAACCGCGGCGATAATGTGATTATTGAAATATTTGATGATGGCAGTGGTTTAAATAAAAATAAGATTCTTTCAAAAGCTATTGAAAAACAATTAATTATAGAACAGGATAAACTTGATGATAGTGAAATTTATAATTTTATTTTTGCACCTGGATTTTCTACTGCCGATGCTGTAACTGAAATTTTCGGTCGGGGTGTCGGGATGGATGTAGTAAAAAAAACAATTGATAAATTAGGTGGAAAAATTGATATTGAAACAGAAATTGATAAATTTACTAAAATTACAATAACAC
>JAGOBX010000148.1 GCA_017999075.1 Candidatus Babelota bacterium
CACATATTCTCTTGAAGTAACTTTAAAGGGGTTAAGAAAAAAAGATGGGATGGTGATAGATTTTAATATTGTAAAAAATATAGTTCAAACTGAAATCATTTCCAATATTGATCACAAATATATTAACGAAATAATTACAATTTCTACAGCAGAAAATATTTCAGAATGGATATGGAAAATTCTAAAAAAAAAATTTTCAGAATATGACGTAGATTTATTTGAAATAAAATTATATGAAGGGATTAATTCTTTTATAACATACCGCGGCGGAAAAAATTTTTGAACTGATTTCAGTTAAATTAGTAAAAAATATATAGCTCAAATAAACATTATGGTGTTAAAAAAATTAGAACAACAAAATTCTGAATTTAAAAAAACTGATTTAATTGAAATATTTTTTTCTTTACAAGGGGAAGGATTGTTTGCAGGAATTCCGCAAGTTTTTATACGTTTTTCAGGATGTAACTTAAACTGCAGTTATTGCGATACTAAAACAAGATTTTTTAACCAATGTAAAATTCATTATAACACTATTGATACAAAATTTAAACACACAGAAATATCCAATCCTGTATCAGTATCTCAGTTAAAAAAAATTCTAAATAAATTTGATAAAATTAAATATCATTCTATCTCTCTTACAGGAAATGAACCTTTGATTTCATCAGAATTTATAAAAAATTTTATTTCTGAAATGCAAGAAAAAATTTTTTTTCTTGAGACCAATGGAACTTTACCGGAAAATTTAAAAAAAATAATTAAGTATATTGATATTGTCTCTATGGATTTTAAACCTAATTCTATTACAAAAAATAAATTGGATTATTCTGTTTACAATGAATTTATTGAAATTGCTTCACGAAAAAAATTATATATTAAATTAGCTGTAAACTCAAAATTATCCGAACAGGACATTGAAGTTTTTATGAATTTAAGAATAAAAAAAAATATTCCTATTATAATTCAACCATTATTTTCTAAAACTATAATAAAAAAAGAAATGATGTTTTTAATACACCTGCAACAATATTTGATGAACTATTTTAGCGAGGTAAGAATTATCCCTCAGATCCATAAATTTTTAAAAATTCAATAAATAATTATAAATACCGTATTTCACCAAATGAATCCACCAAAATTTTATTTTTAATGTTAAAACAGTTTAACAGTTCTATCACATTATAATAATTATTTATTCTAATATTTCTAACTGGAATTATAACAAAATCATATTGTTCGGTATTTATTTCATTAATCATTGCTAATGAAAAACATTCTTTTTTTATAAATCCGTTGCCATAAAAATATTTTCTATAAAATTCATGATTTTTTATATACTTTGCTGCTTCCTCCTGAAGTATAATGCTTTTGCTTAAATTTTTATTCAAACTTTCAATAATAATCTCAACCAGCCACATTCTATAAGAACGTATCAAAAGAATTTTATCTGAACATTGTAAAATTGAATTCAACTTTTTTTTTATATTTTTGTCAAACCCATAATTTTGAGCGCGAATCTTTAATCCCTCATCATATTTATCCAATGCACTTTTAAATGTAGCGTCAATTTCCGTTTTACTATAATCAGGATATGAAACAACGCTTCCTTTACCTCCGTCAAATGAAAGCCAATCTTCGGTTATTAAATATTTTTTTTCTTTAACTTCTTTAAAGAAAGGAGTTCCGGGTTGAGGAGTATTTATCGAAACTTGTATATCATTAAGTAAATTATTTGAAATTAAATCATAAATTAATTTTACAGTTTTATTATCCTCGTCTTTTGTTGAACCTAATCCTCCTATTGTAAATGTTCCATACATTTTTAATCCAATTTTTTTAGAATAATCAAGCACCTCATAAAGTTTTGGAATATTAAACTTATTTTTCAAATTCATTTTTTCTGCAATTATCGGAGAAGCTGTTTCTATTCCTATTCTAAGCTTATAATATCCCGCTTCCTTCATATAATCCATAACTTCTTCATTCAGCGGATAGTATTCACACATAGCATCGATTTTTAAATTATTCAATTTTTCCAAAATAATAGATTTACAAAGGTTTATAACAGCAGCAGGTCTAACATTATGCACTTCTTCATCAAAAAAAAGGCCTTCCATTTCAGAATATTTATTTCCAAGATATTTAATTTCAGAAATAATTGATTCTGATTTTCTGCATCTCCAGTTTGGTTTGTTATAATATAAATTTCCGCAAACACAAAATGAACATTTCATAGGACAACCGCGCGAAGTATAAAATTGAATTTCCTTGTATTCACAATTCGGTTCGAAATATTTTATGCGGCTTATATCTTCATCTTCAGGAAATGGCAATGCATCTATATCTAATAAATCATTATGCCCGTTCGGATAAACACCTTTAATATGTTCAATATTAAAATTTGAACTAATCAGATTTAACACTGAGTTTTCATATTCTCCAGGACAAACATAATCTGCAGTTTGTTTTAATATTTCAGGCGCACCAGCAGCAAGACCTCCGCAAAAAATAATTTTTGAATTAAACACATTTTTAATTTTTTTGCATAAAATACTGTCTTCAGCATACGTTCTCGCAGAAGGTTCCATTATAAGAATATCTGGTTTTAAAGCCGAAATAGTTTTAAAATAATTCGCCGAATCCTGCCTGTTAAGAATTCCATCAACCATAGCGATATTATGATTTGGAAAATTGTGTTTTAATAAAGACGTTGTATATGCGAGTTCCCACGGATAATAAATGCAATCTGTAAAATTCTTAACTCCAAGAGACCATCGGCTCGGTGAATGCACTATATAATAACCGTTTTTATCAATACCAACAGAATTAGCTATTACAATATTCATAATTTATCCTTATCATCCGTTCCTTTTTCATATATATTTTTCGTTTTATTTTTTACTTATCAAAATTATTATTAATCATATTTATAATTTTTAAAGCAATTTTTTTATTAATACCTTCTACATTTTTCAATTCACTTTCGCTTGCATTTACAATATTTTTTATGTTTCCGAAATATTCAAGCAATCGTTTTGCCCTTATTTTTCCAACATTAGGCAATCCCTGCAAAGTATATAACATCTTTCCTTTAATTTTTTTAGGTTTATACCCGCATCTTTTCAGTAATTCATTATTTTTATTTTCAAAATGCTTTTTAATTAATAATATGCGACTAAAACTATCTTCTAAAGTTTTGGTGAACATAACAGAAACCCCAATCATTATTGAAATTTCTATCAACGCTCCTTCAAGCGCATTTCTATTAAAATCAAATTTTGTTTTAAAAGGGTTTCCCTAAATTATCAAACATCTATAATTAAAATTTTTCACTAAATTAATTACTTGCTTAAACAATCTTCCATCGATTATTGAAACAACAAAATCATCCGCTGTTTTTCGTTCTATTGCCAATTGATTGGAAATTAAATAATCACCATATTCTAATTTTAATATTTTAAATTCTTCTCCGGAAGTTTTGAATAATTCTAATATTCCTGAATGTTCTTCCCTGTAATCAATTGTTATCATATATTTTTAACTTTAAAAACAAATTTATAATTATAAAAAAATAATATAACGATTATGAAATTAAAAATATAAAAAGAAATTTCTATATTAAAAATATCAGTCAAAATTAAAAGCCAAAAAATTAAATCAATTTTTAAAAAACCAACTTTATATAAATCATAATTATTAAAATACGCAGTATCAATTTTTTTTATAATTTCTTTATTTTTCAAAACAAAATCGCGAGAAATAGAAATAAAAGGCAGCATTGAAAATATGAAAAATAAAACATAAATACCGCCAGTCACAAAAGCAAGAAAAAAAAGATTTAATTCAACAGCAATTTTTAATATGGTAAAAAAAGTAATCAGTCTTTGTTTAAATAATATAATATGTTTGTAAAATAAACTCAACCGATATTTTTTGAATAAATAATAACTAAAAAAAATATTAGAAATATAAACGATTATTAAAAAAAAACGGTTATTTATATTTAAAACATAAATATTAGCTATAAATAATAAGAAATCCATCAATATAAAATATGTATTGCATTTCTTTTTACTATTAATTTCCACATTGAAGCTTAAAAAATACTCGATAAATCTATTGGTAAAATTATTATAATTATTCATTATTTTTCAACCAAAATCCGATAAACTTTTGAAATCCCGATATAAAATTGTAAACCGCGTAAACAAGTATTGTAGGTAATATAAAATTAAAAATAACTCCCATACTAATAATGCCCATCCATACATCACGAGTTATATTGACGGTTGTTTTATCTATAATTTGAAAAATTCCAAAAAATTTGTTGGGAGTTTTTTCTTTAACCAACAATCCCGAAAACCAAGCGAAATTTCCAAGCCCGTAATATATTAAATATGATAAAAGTAAAAAATATCCTGCATAAAAAATATAATTACTTCCGGTCCTAATAAATTCATATTGAATCAGAAAACAAAAAATTATAAATTCTCCAAGCCTATCAAACAACTGATCAAGAAAAGCTCCTTTAACTGAACCTTGAAATTTTAATCGAGAAATCTCTCCGTCAATACCGTCTGCAATTGAAAATATCTGAATTAAAATCCCGCCTGATATTCTATGACCTAAACCTATAAAAAACGCAGTTAATATTCCAAATAAAAAAACAATAAAAGAAATCTGATTCGGGGTTACAGGATAACCGGCAATTTTTTTAGTTATAAATAAAGAAATTTTTCTATTTACCTTACGAGATAAAATTCCGTCAGTTGACTTTATTAAATTATTTAATAATATTTTTTCGGCATTTTTATATCCATCAAAATGGTCAATATCCTGCCAATAAAAATTTTGAATATCAAAAAACTTCATATTTCCCGCTTCAATAATCTGTTTGATTCCGCCAGATAAAGATTCATCCCCTGAAGATATTGATTTTTCAAGACAATCAAATAAAAATTTATTACACTTAAACATCCCGCAATCAACGGCATTGTAAACGTCCAATTTCTTATGAATCTTTAAAATTTTTTTTTCGTCAATCAAAACTTTAGTTGCATCGTCAATATCAAAAATGTCATCAATTCTCTTGTCAATAACAAGACATGCTTCATTATAAGACAATTGAATTTTTCTAACATCATACGGGAGTCTGTTTTCAAACAGATGATCTGACATTAACAAAAGAAATTCATCATCACCCACAAATTCTTTTGCACAATATACTGAAACGCCGTTAGCTTTAGTATTCCAATCCTTATTATAAATAAATTTTATGTCAGGATATTTCAAAGAAACATAATCAACTAATTTTTGAGACTCATATCCTGTAATAATTGCAATATCATTTATATCCGCATCAATTAAAGGCTTGATAATTCTGTCAATTATTTTCAATCCTAAAATATCTATAAGACATTTTGGCCCGTCATTAGAAATTTGCTTGATTCTGCTGCCTTGACCTGCAGCTATAATAATTGCTTTCATAATTGTTAATTTTTCACCGTATTTTTACGATCAAATAATTTTTCAAAATTATTTATAACACTAATAATCCTTCTATTTTTCAATTTATAATAAACATATTTTCCTTTAATCCTGCAGTTTACTAAATAAAGATTTTTTAATATTGAAAGATGTTTTGAAGTCGTAGAAACTGAAGAATTTAATATCCTTGACAATTCTGTTATTGAAATTTCATCATTCCCGCTTAAAACTTTCAAAACTAAAAATCTGGTTTTATTGGAAAGACATTTAAAAAATCTAATCAATCTATACTGATTTTCGTTTAATTTCATTTTTCCCTCCAATTTTAATTATTTCCTCACTTTCTCAATTGCCAAACATGGAAAGTGACAAATAAACTTAATTAATCAGATTCAATAGAATGATCTATTGGTTCCTCTCCAATAAGTATCCTTAAAGTATTTTTTAATTTCATATGTTGTATAAACAGATCGTGTTCCGGACTTATTCCTTTCGGGGTCATTGGTGATTTCCAGTAAAAACTAAGCCAATGTTGTATTCCTGTTAATCCAAGTCTAGATGCCAAATCTATGAATAAAACTAAATCTAAAACTACAGGCGCAGCTAAAATCGAATCACGGCACAAAAAATTGACTTTTATTTGCATTGGCATACCTAACCATCCAAATATATCTATATTATCCCAACTTTCTTTTGAATCACCACGCGGCGGATAATAATTTATTCTAACTTTATGATATAAATCTTTATATAATTCAGGATACATATCAGGTTGAAATATCGTATCTAAAACAGAAAGTTTACTTTTTTCTTTCGTCTTAAACGATTCCGGATCGTCTAAAATTTCCCCGTCTCTATTCCCAAGTATGTTAGTTGAAAACCATCCGTTAACGCCAAGCATTTTTGCCTTCAATCCAGGAGACAGCAATGTTTTCATCATTGTTTGACCGGTTTTAAAATCTTTTCCTCCGATAGGTGTTTTAGTTTTATCTGCCAATTCAACCAATGCCGGAATATCTACAGAAAGATTGGGCGCTCCATTGCAGTAAGGAATTTTTTCTCTTAAAGCTGCATACGCATATATCATTGAAGGAGATATGTATTTATTGTTTTCTCTTAATCCTTTCTCAAAATCTTTAAGATTTTTATGAACAACTTTTGTTTCCTGATATATTTCTGTACTGCCGCACCAAACCATAACGCATCTGTCAATTTTATTTTTTTTCTTAAAATCCTTAATATCGTCTATCAATTTTTCAGCAGCTTCCATTTTATTTTTATATGTTTTCAAATGCGGTCCATCAAGTTTCTTAACAAATTTTTTTTCAAAGACAGCTTTATATGGTTTTATTTTTTTCAATTCATTTTTCACTTTATCAAGCATTTCTCTTGGTAAAACTCCTGCTATAACAGCAGATTCGTATGCATCATCTGGAAAAACATCCCACGCAGCAAATTCCAAATCTTTCAAATTAGCAATAGGAACAACATCTTTAATAAAAGGGCTTTTGTTATCACTCCTTTTGCCAAGTCTTATAGTTTGCATCTGTGTCAACGAACCAAACGGACGCGCAAGACCTTTTCTGATTAAACATACTCCTGCAATAAAAGTGCTGCTTACTGCCCCAAGTCCCGGAAGCAAAACTCCCAATTTGCCATTAACTTTAATTAAATTATTTTTTTTCATTTTTTAATTCCTTTATATTATATAAAAATTTAATATGTATTTTTAAATAGAAAAATTTCTATTTAAATTCTTTATTTCGACCATATAACCAAAGATTCTTCTGAATCAATTAATTTTTCTTCACTCTCCAATTTAAATCCTATATTTAACATTATTTTTTTATACTTATCTTTTTTTATTTTATTTAAATGCATCGGTAAATCTTCTGAATTTTTAAAACAAATTTGTAAAATCAATTTACCTTTGTTTTTTAAAAATAAAAAAAAGTCACTTAATACTTTTTCAGGTTCATTCAAATGTTCTATTACATCCAAACATATAATTTTTTCAAAAAAATTTTTCGGCATTTCATCAATCTGAAGTTTGAAATATTTGTAATCATAATTTCTTATATCAAATCTTTTTCTGCAGAATTCAAATGTTTGTGTGTCCAAATCTGCTAAATATATTTGTTTAAAATTGTTTTTATATAAATATAAACTTAAATTGCCAACTCCGCATCCAAAATCCAATATTTTATCAGTTGGCAAAATGTTTGATTTGATTTTTGGAAAAAGATTGCATCTTGCACCATAATAATTATTTTCTTTTAACAGCTCATAAATATAATAATCACAATTTTTATAAAAATCTTCTATTTTATCGTTTGAACCCCTGTTTTTTTTCAACCATTCTTTTTTTCCATTTTGGGTGGGATTAATAAAATTTTTTTCAATATCCTCATTATTCAGGTCAAGTATATATCTTATTTCTCCATAAATTTCTTTTTTTTGGCAATCATTTTTTTTTTCTCTTAGCAATCAAATCATCAAAACAGGTTA